>CAZENC010000069.1:7860-11676 GCA_964513115.1 uncultured Desulfobacteraceae bacterium
GTCATAGCTCACCACAAGGCTGGTGCCGCTTTTTCCGTCTTCTATCCAGTTGAGCCTCCCAGGAGCTGAAAAGCCGAACCGGCTGCCGTCCAGCCGATACCAGGTATATTCGCCGGATTCTTCCTTGACATAAGAGCGCTCCTTAAAGGCACCCCCGTATACTCCCCCACCTTGTTCTACAAAATATACGGCCCTTCCGGTGCTATCAACAATCCTTACGTAAGCCTGGCCTTCAATCTCAAAGGAGGGATCAAGGGATACTTCATAAGTATGGGTCCAACCGAATCCAAGATAGCCGGTAGTCCCGGAGAGGCTGTTGTAGGTGGCATCAAAAGACAGGCCCATGCGAATGGGTGATGGAAAATAGACGTCTGACCGGTTCTCAATATTATTGCCGTTAAGGATTCGGACCACATCCCCAACAAGGCCTCCCCCGCCCTGCTGTTCGTTATCAGAAAGCCCGTAGTCTATATCTCCAGGAGGAGATACGGCATGGGCCTGAGTAGGCACAAAGATAAAAAAGAAGCAGACAATACCAATAACAATAAGAACAATGTCCCTTTGCTTTGTCATGATATCCATGATTATCTCTCAATCACCCAGAGTCGGAAGCGAGCCTGATCCCTAAGTTCTTGGTATTTCCTTCTCACGGGCAGGTCTTTTTGTATGTTTTGGTTGACTCAAACAAGCACGGCACGTGCCCGGCTTTATAACAATCCTGCCCATATTGTTCACAAAAATCATCTGGTCCTGTGAGCTTCACAGTATTAACTATTTCTTTCTATATGCTGGACTTTATTGGATTATTTGAACCCTTACTCCTTATTTCTAAGGCGCACACTGCCATTCCATGAAGTAAAGCTCTGTATTACACCTGCACCATCTTCTGCAAACCGGAGGGCATGGACTACCGGCATAACCACTATTCGTGCAGCAACCATTGACAAGGCAACAATCACAACCATAAACCGGATCACAAGAACCCTCTAAACAGTAGGAATCCGGGCCATGTGGCTGGCAACAATCACCTGGACATAATCCCCATTGCAGGTAGCCAGTACCGCTCACATGCTGAACCTGGAAATATTTCCCGTAAATACAACAATATTTCTTATTGTCTGCGTCGCAAGGATATATTATGCTGGAACAAGCACCTGGAGGTATAATGCATCCATCCGCAACAAAAACCCACTGGCCATTCTTACATCTTACATAGCCAGTAACGTTATCACCAAAATCGTCAGTGACCGTTATTGCGGCTGACCCGCAGGCCGTGTCGTCCGCATACAGGGCATTGGTCCGTTCTTCGGTTTTACCCACCGAGAAGCTAAACCCCGTACCGCTTACCGACCATTTATAGGGTGACACGCCTCCAATAACACTTATATATGCAGTACAACCACTATCAATTTCTTCTATATTTGTCGGGTCCCATAGTAGTTCCCAGCCTTCAGGGTATTCCCAGTTATCGATAATGCTTGACTCACACGTGGGACACTCGACACGCTGCCCATCGAGTGCGGCGGAAGGTACACATAAGCTGAGGCTGTATAATAAGACTAAAGCAAGAAGACTTATCCAGGATTTATTTTGAGTTATCAATTCAGCATCCCAGAAATGAATTTTTTTATTACGGCATGCAGGCTTGATCCTGTCGCATTGATGGGATTAGACGAGTTTTTAAAATAACAGTGTCAATTTATTTTCCTGGCCAAATTTAGTCGCAATACCTGTGCCTAAACCCTTTTTCTCTCAAAACGATCACACACAGGGCATCTAAATGCATTTCGTGTGGCCATTAAGTGCTTTATATCAGGATAGTTTTGGGAAATTGTGATGGAAGGCATGAAAAATTGAGCATTAAAGAATTGATTTATCGCGTGGGTTTTCAGGGCAAATAGAGCATGCAAATGCACAAAAAATTGTGCGCTATGCACATTTTTCTGTGCGCACGGTTCGTTCTTTTGGTATTTGGTTTCCTGCACCTCTCTTTCCACATTCTGAGGGATAAATAAAGCGCAGGCGTTTTTTTACTTCCGTACCTTAATATCCTGGAAAAGCCCTGCTGTTTGACATTTCGTTAAGCGCTTTCCACAGCATATTTAAGCTTGTCAATTTTGTATCAGCCTGTTAAAACTGGAACAAGAATTGACGCCGAAAGTGTGAGGATCTGTTTTTAGGCAATGTCAGGTAATAGCATAGATTCCGGATAATTCTCGTGTCATTTAAATAAAGCCCTTCATAGCCCTATTATGGCTGCCTTGGCAAAATCAAAAAAAATACCTTGTTCGAGCCTGTTTCTTGAACTCTATCATAAGAATAAAATCGGTGTGGTGACCCTTAAGAACGATAGGTTTAATATAAAAATCTATCTGAACAAAGGGCTTCTTGTTCACGTTGAAGGGATTGACAGAGAGACAAGACTCATCCAGGAAATCGTCAAAAGAAAAGAGCTGGATCCCGGCCTGTTAAACGAATTGGAAAAGATAAAGGAAAAGAATCCTCTGTCCATAGGCCAAAGGCTCATTGACCTTGGACTGATGTCCCAGTCAGGGTGGGACAAATTTCTTGTATTCAGGGCAAGATATCATCTTGCAAGGGCAATAATGATGGACGAGGTTGAGCCTGAGTTTACGGAGACTCCCACTCCCACCCCCACGCAAAATCTTGTAAATCGCAACTTCATGGAACTTTTGGTGGACACAATAAGAGACATCAAAAACAAGGGGTTTTTCGAAAAATTTGTTTCGGGCCCCGATGCCGTTTTCGAGAAGACAGAAGAAGGAAAAAATTTGGGGGACTGGGTCACGCTAATGTCCAATGAACAGGTAGCCCTTTCTGTTATTGACGGACAGAAAACCTTAACTGATATCTCATCATCTACCGGCTTGAGCCCTGAAGAGCTCTACCAGGCCTTTTATCTGCTATATTTCTTGAATCTCATTTGCCCGGTACAGGAAAAAGGGAAAGGGAAGAAAGACCCCGGCTATTCGGAATTCATCAAGCTTTATATTGATTTTATAAAGATTACTGACACCTATTTTCGGAAAGAAATGGGCCGGCAGTTTGAAAAAATATTTTCACAGTGCGTAAAAGAGCTAATTGGAAAGGGCGACAAGTTTTTTCAAGGGATTGATTCACCCGATGAAATTTACGACCATATGGTAAGCAGGATCTTTGACCGTTTTTCCAGCCTCTTAAATTCAGGCGAGAGCACGCTGATCGTTTTTACCTCTTTAAACAAACTCATCTACCTTTTGATCATGAGGATGAAAAAGGTACTGGGGACCGGGATTACGGAAAATGCTCTCAATGAAATGCTGAAGATGGTGACCTATGTGGAGCGATACAGTCACGATCAGGACATGATGAATTATATAAGGGGAAACCTGGAGGATTATGCACGTCAAGTCGGATCTTGAGAAAAATTCATTTCCGACAGCATTTGAAAATGCTACTTTTTTTTAGTTTTTGAAAGGAGGCGTTTATGGGCCTGACACCCCAAGCTACCATTTATCTTTTGATGCTGGTTATCTATATAATTATTATTTATATTTACGACCACGCCAGAAGGAAGTACAAGGGTGGCAACATTGAGATGGTTATCAAGCTGATTTTAATCAACACCTTTCTACTTCTTGCGGCAGACTACACATATCTTTTGGGGTTCCTTGGTCCTGAAATAACTTCTGTATTGCAAACGGTTCTGCGCCTTGCCGCCATGTGTGCGCTTGCATTTGGCGGTTTGAGACTAATCTCACCCTAGGAGGCTGTCGGAAAACCCCCATCTACTGCGTTATCCTCATCCCTCGTCAC
>CAZENC010000070.1:0-11610 GCA_964513115.1 uncultured Desulfobacteraceae bacterium
CTGTTTTTGCAGCAGGAAACCACTTGAGCCCGGGCGGCGTGGCGGCTGAATACCCAAAACCTATACCTACGCCTGCCAGTACGCCGAACCCAAGAACCCAACTGACATACTCCGTGGTTTGTGAAATCCACATAAATCCCAATCCAACCAGAACGCCCCCGATTAGGGCTGTTATCTTTGGGCCGAACTTATCCTGGCACTTTCCTGCCAGGATCATTGCAAAGGCAAAGAACAAGCAGCACACCGCATACGGGTCGTTCAGTGAAGCAAGTTCCCAGTTGAAGGCGCCTTCGCCGCCTGTCTCAATAGATTGCTTAATTGCTCCTTTAAAGATACTCCATGTATAGAGAATACCGAGGGCGAGGTTGATCCCTGTTCCGCTAAATGTAACTACCCAGCCCTTGTTCCTAACTGATTGTGACATGCTTTCCTCCTTCACCTTGTCCCCCTATTTAGAAAAAAGCAGGTGCAGAAAAGGGCTTTTCCCCCGGCTTGGCATTGCAATACACCGGGGGAAAATCCAGCAAGGGGGGAAGTAATTGGCCAACAGGCACTGATATGGCATTCCCTGCGGCTCAATGAAAAGGTCTTTGTGTACTACTGTCTTCCTTCCACGAGTTTGTCTACCACCTCAGGCTCAGCCAGGGTAGAGGTATCTCCAAGCTCGTCAACAGCGCCCTCGGCGATCTTCCTGAGAATCCTCCGCATGATCTTACCGCTTCGGGTCTTAGGGAGGGACGGGGCAAAATGCAGTTTGTCAGGAGAAGCAATTGGGCCGATTTCACTCCTGACGTGGGCAACGAGCGCCTTTTTGAGCTCATCTGACGGCTCAAAACCTTCCTTCACTGTCACAAAGGCATAGATTCCTTGTCCCTTGATGTCATGGGGGAAACCAACCACCGCAGATTCGGCCACTGCCTCATGGGACACAAGGGCGCTTTCAACTTCGGCGGTACCCATCCGGTGCCCCGATACGTTGATCACATCATCCACCCGGCCCATTAGCCAGAAAAAACCGTCCTCGTCCTTTCTGGCGCCATCACCTGAGAAATAGAAGCCCGGAGTCTGGATGAAGTACGTCTCCTTGAATCTTTCCGGGTCACCGTAAACAGTTCGCATAAAACCGGGCCAGGGTTTTCTTATGTACAGGTGTCCCCCTTCATTTACATCCGCTTCTGTCCCGTCAGCCCGGAGCACTACGGGGTCCACTCCAAAGAATGGGCGGGAAGCCGACCCTGGCTTCATGGGAAAGGCCCCGGGAATGGGGGTAATCAAAAAACCGCCCGTTTCCGTTTGCCACCAGGTGTCCACAATGGGACAATTTTCTTTTCCGATAACCGTGTAATACCAGATCCAGGCCTCCGGATTGATGGGCTCGCCCACACTGCCGAGGAGTCTCAGGCTGCTCAGGTCCCTCTTGGCCGGCCAGTCATCCCCGCTTTTCATGATCGCACGAATGGCAGTCGGTGCCGTATAAAAGATATTGACGCCGTACTTTTCTACTACCTCCCAGAAACGATCAGGCTCCGGGTAATTTGGAACACCCTCAAACATAAGAGATGTCGCTCCTAAGGCTAAGGGACCGTAAGTAATATAGCTGTGGCCGGTGACCCAGCCGATGTCGGCCGTACACCACCAGACATCATCATCCTTGTAGTCAAAGCAATATTTCAGGGTCAGCAGAGTGTAGAGCAGGTACCCGGCCGTTGTGTGAAGGACGCCTTTCGGCTTTCCGGTACTGCCACTCGTATATAAGATAAACAGAGGGTCTTCGGCATCCATAGGTTCTGCATCACATTTATGAGACGCATCTGCCATGAGTTCATGCCACCAATGATCCCTTCCCTCTTTCATGTCGGTCTCTTTTTCAATTCTATTGACCACAATACATGTCTTCACATCAGGGCATCGCTCAAGGGCTGTATCGGCATTTTTCTTGCTTGGCAACACCCTGCCGGAGCGGTATCCATAATTACAAGTAATCAGGGTTTCCGCCTTACAGTCCAGTATCCTGTCCCTTAAAGCCTCCGCGCTGAAACCTCCGAAGACTATGCTGTGAATGGCGCCTATCCTTGCACAGGCTAACATGGCAATGGGAAGCTCGGGTATCATTGGAAGATAAATGGTGACCCGATCTCCTTTCTTCACCCCGAATTTTTTGAGAACATTGGCAAACTTGCAGACCTCGTGATGAAGTTGCTGATATGTGAAAGTTCTCGATTCCTCCAGGGGCTCTCCCTGCCAGATAATGGCCGCCTTGTTCTTTCTCCACGTTTTAAGATGACGATCAAGGCAGTTATATGAGGCGTTGAGTTTTCCCCCCGCGAAATAGCGTACATAGACATCATCTTTGAAACTATATTCCTCCACCGGTCCATCCCATTTTTCGAACCAGTCCAGGTGCTCCTCGGCCATCTCCCCCCAAAACCCCTCAGGGTTCTCGATGGATCTTTTATAGAGCTGTTCATATTCTTCCATGCTCTTTATGTAGGCCTTTTCCACGAACACCTTGGGCGGGTAAAAGACCCTTTTTTCCATGTAAACCGATTCAACATGACCTGCTTTAGCTTCCATCTTTCATACCTCCTTGTTTTGGAAAACATAAATGATATGTCAACTCAACTAAAATTTGCTTACTACACTGCGCGCCCCAGTTTTGTTAAAAGTGAACGACACGGACTTTTTACGAGTCCGTCAAAATTGGCCAAACCATCGGCGATGGTTAATGTTATCATACAAATAATGAATGAATTGCCATTCATTATTTGTATGATAACATTGCATTCATTTAAAAATCAAACGTTTTATCGCTCCTGACCGCAAGGTTCAAACAAAACATTTTGAAAAAACATTTAATAATTCTTTATTTCCCGGATTTTTTCTTGCCGAAAAGGCTAAAGGCCGATTTAGGTGATTCCACCACCTTCTGGATTTTCTCCTGCATATCTTTTTGCTGTTCATCGTCCTTTTTTTCCCATGCTCCTTCAATCTTGGCCACCAGTTCATCGATCTCACACGGCTTGGTAAGATAATCATACGCGCCCAATTTGATGGCCTCCATGGCAGTATCAATGGATCCGTGTCCGGTCAAGATAAGCGTCTCGGTAAAAAGATCCAGCTTTTTGATCTCTTTTAACGTGGTGATCCCGTCCATACCCGGCATCTTCAAATCCAGCACCACCACATCGAAATCTTCTCCTTCGAGCTTTTGGATAGCGCTATCTCCACTATTGACTGCCGTGACTAAATATCCCCTGTTGTTCAAAAGCTTGGACATGTTGTTGGTGAAAACAACCTCATCATCTACCAGTAGTATCCTTGATCCTTTCATTTTGATTCCTCCTTATACTTCAGCCACCTTATTTATGCTTTCCATTAAATCGGGCGGAGGACTGTAGGGGAGAAATAAGGTGAATACGGTTCCCTTCCCCTCTTCACTCTGGACGGCAATATCGCCTCCAAGGCGTTTAATAATACTGTAACATATAGAAAGTCCTAAGCCGGTTCCTCTTCCCACTGGCTTGGTTGTAAAAAAGGGGTCAAATATCTTTTCCTGATTCTCATCAGAAATTCCAGCCCCCGTATCGGCAAATACGACCTGCACACCCTGGGCATTATCATCTGAACGTGTGCTGATATGAATGCTGCCATAGGACTTGCCCTCATGGGCATCTATTGCATTGTTGATCATGTTTAGAAATACCTGTTGGAGTTGCGATGGATCGGTTAATATCGGAGGCAGGTCTTCTTCCAGATCAGGGCTAAACTTAATACCGCTTGTCTTGGCCTCCCTTTCCATAAGTTCGACAACCTCTGCTATGAATTCATTCAGGTCCACGGTTTCAATGACCGACGTTGTGCGTCGGGAAAATCTCAGCAAGTTTTGCGTTATACGTTTACAGCGTTGTACCTGGACATCAATTTGTGACAGGGATTCCAACAGTGCCTCTCTAAAATTTCCGTCAAGGGCCGGTGTCTGGCCCATAAGATCCAGCAAGATCTGCCTCTCGGTGAGAATAATGGCTAAGGGATTGTTGATCTCATGTGCCACGCCAGCGGAAAGCTCTCCAACAGAGGCCAGTTTCCCTGCCTGCATGAGTTGCCTGTTCAACTGGTCCGCTTCCACATCTCTTCTCTTAATAACTTCAATCATATGTTTTGTGATAATAACAGTGATGATCAAGATGCCTATCGCGCTAAGGAAGAGAAAAATCAATGTTGCATGATTAGCATGGTTTACCTCACTGAATGCCTCGGAGTAATCTTGAGTTACCACCAGCATCCAGCGGGGCTCTGTGAGCCATGTCTGGGCCACTATACGGCGCGGAATACGCTGTTTCTGTTCATCTGTTCCGCCCTCTAAAATGCGAATCCTGGTACCTTCATGTACAGGCTCGGCTGAAAAAGGGGCCCTTTCCATTATCTTTCCCCTGAACCTGGGACTAGTTTGAAAAACTCCTTGTCTGTTCAATAGATATACTTCTCCGGTCTTGCCGATCCTTACATTTTCGACGAGGGAACGAAAAACCTCGGTATCAATTGTTGCCCTTAAAATCCACCTTTCCCCTTTTTCCTGCCGGGTGACGGCCATAATAAAATGAGGGACTTTCCGAAACCCCATAAACATATCGCTTACATAAAGGCCTTTTTCCATGACTTGCCTGAACCAGAAGGCATCGGAATAGTTTTTATCCATTAGATCGTAGGGGCCGACGTAAGCCAGGTGCCTGCCATATCCGTCTATTACTCCCAAATCAGTAAAAGACGAGCTTTCCAGGTTTATCATTTCAAAAACACGTGCCAGGTTTGACACCTCTCCAAGATATTCCTTAAAATGAGTATGGGCGATTAATTGCAGTTTGGAGCTTCTCTGCCTTAAAAACAGCTCAATTATCTTTCGATGGTTTTCCACCTGGGCGTGAAAGGAACTCGTCATCCGTTCCTTAGCGAATCTCGTATAGTAAAAATTTATTCCCCATCCCACAAAAAGAAGAGGGATCAGAAAACATACTATTATCAGAAAAGCGAACCTGCGAAAAAATCTTGCATAGTAATGTTTCTGCCGTTCCCTGAGCACCTCAACATTATTAACATAAATGCCACCCTTTATTTCCTTATCTTCCGCCATCTTGAAAAATCTATCCCTCAAAATAAGTGCTTTAGATTTTATGTTTTAAGGTCATTTGTATTAAAGCAAGCAGCCTCTGCTTTTAATTTATTCAATATATATGCCAAACTGCATCCCAAAGACATCGCCCGGGAGCAGCTGCTTACTTATTGATTTTTATGGCTTTTTTCTTTCCCATCCCAGGAGGTAACCTGAAGGTGTAAACTTAGAGGTG
This sequence comes from uncultured Desulfobacteraceae bacterium, assembly GCA_964513115.1. Lineage (GTDB taxonomy): Bacteria > Desulfobacterota > DSM-4660 > Desulfatiglandales > Desulfatiglandaceae > JAFDHL01. The sequence goes on from CAZENC010000070.1 coordinate 5,343, forward strand.
ACAGGAGGTGATCACTAAGGTTTTCGATTTGTTCAGAGCCGGGTTTCACGTCAAGGAGATAGTTATTATCAAAGAGTTTTCCAGTATTTTTTTTGGATCTCTACCACCTTTTCAATTGCGGATAATCTCTTAGAGGCTTTCCTTGTAATTTTTTCAATCCTATCTCTTGTCAAAGTGGGCACATCGCATAGCTCCTGCATTACTCGAAGGCCGCATTCCCTGATCCCTTTTAGGCTGTATCCTCCTTCCATAATGAACGCGATTCGACCGTCACATACTTTTTGTGCGATATCAAGCAGAAAAAAGGTCATCAGGGCGTAGCCCTCCGGTGTGACATTCATTCCGCCTAAGCGGTCGTGCTGGTAAAGATCGAACCCGCATGATACAAGGATCATTCCCGGATGATATTCCTTGGCTAAGGGATTAAGCAAATAATAAACGATTCCCGCAAAATCCCTGTCTCCGTGCCCTTTTCCCAAGGGAACATTAACTGTAAAACCCTCCCCTTTTCCCTGACCCACTTCACCAAAATTGCCGGTTCCCGGATAAAAAGGAAATTGATGCAGGGAAACATACAGGGCATCGTCCGTATTATAAAAGGCGGACTGGATTCCGTTTCCGTGATGCACGTCAATATCCACAATCATTACTCTGCCGACCGAATAATTTTCCTTTAAATACCTTGCCCCCAGTGCCACATTGTTAAAAAGGCAAAATCCCATGGCCTTGTCCGGTTCCGCATGATGACCGGGCGGTCGGATACAGGCAAAACCTCTTCCTGCCTTGCCGCTCCAGATCTCATCAAGAAGGCTAAAGACCGACCCAACTCCAAGCCGGGCCACATCATAGGATTTTGCGGTCGCCTGGGTATCCATATCAAAAGAGGAAAGCGGTTTTCCCGCACTTTGCGCTATGCGTTCAATATGATCAGACGTGTGCACTAAGGCAAGCTCCTCCACTGAAGCGAGTCTCGGTACAGCCTCTTTCCACTTTCCCTTTAGGAAAGTGGTATCGAATACGGACTGAATCGCTTTGACTCGCCTGGCATTCTCCAGATGAGGAACATTTTCCAGATGTTGTGTGAAACGTTCGTCCTTAATGATAATCAGCGGCTGCATATAAGATAAATTTTCAGAAAAAGAGGTCCATCCGGGTAATAAGTACGCCTTAAAACAACATATGATTGTGATATTGAAGGTTGAAGCGGTCTTTTCTTCAACCTCCCCATCCGCCAACTTCATATCTGAACGGTTTCGCCGCACTCATTTGCCGGAACCATCTTCCGATGCAAAGTTAATAAGTTCTCTCGATTCTGGTATTTTTTCTCTGTATTTGTTCAGCTCACTAAACACTGTTTCAGCAAACTCCGGATGCGCAGTTGGTTTTAGACACTCTTTAACCGAGTCAATCACCGCTAATCTCACTGATTTTTTCTTCTCGTTCCTTGCCTTTTTCCGCAAGAGTTTTATCTGTTTTTTGATAATCGACCTGATTTCATCAATAATGCCCTTCCCAGGATCCTCACAGTTATTTGCCATGATCAATATGGTCTTAACAAGTTGCCCCTTAGGAGCTTTTAACACATAACCGGAAAGCCCCCTGGATTGAAACCCCACCGCCTCATAGAATTGCCTGGCCCCGATCTCGGAACCGACGTAGATCTCTTTAAAGTTCGCAGGCCCGGTTTTCCACAGCATCCAGACTCCGGCCACCAAAAAGGCTCCGACACCTTTTGGTACCTTAGTGGTCGGTTCCTTTTCATTGCCGGTCTTTCCACGCAATGTGGAGATAAACTTTATTTCAAGACCCTTGTAAAACATGTGTCTTTTTAAAGTCAGATAGACCAGCCCAAGTACTTTTCCGTCCACCAGGCACACAAACAGGTTTTTCTCCAACCCCCTTGCCAAACAATTCAAGAGGAACCGCACATGAAAAAATTCCAGGTTCATATCTGCTACCTGCATCAGACCATCCATGCAGAAGGGAAAGCACATGAAACAGGCGGGCGTGCCTTCATCAATAATTCCTTTATATAATACAGCGGGATCGTTATCACCATCGCATATCTCAAGAGCCCGTGTGTCTTGTTTGAGTTTTTTAATAAATGAAAAGAGGCCTTCGTTCCCTGGAGCGCTTTCCGGCATCCCCTGACTTTTCCTTAGACGCGCTAAAACATAATTTATCTCGTGCGTGACCATCAATTTGAGGCCTGCCTTACGAATCTCAACGACAACCTGCTTGTAATCCGGGGCCTCCGTTCTGTTTAGAAGCTCCTGCCTTTTAATCATCTCGCCATATTTAATCAGGAGCCCTTGTTCAATGGGTACAGTGCCTTCGTTGAAATAGAGGAACTTGTTTATCGAGACTTTTTCTTTGTCAAAAAAGAAGTAAAGGTCCTCACCCTTTGTGGAAACATCAGCCTGAGAGCGTATATCTATTTTGCCGGTTCCGAGCATCTCATTCAGTGAATAACCTATCTCGGGATCCCTTTTCGAAATGGCATCGATGGCCTGTTTAATATTCTCTCTTTTAATCATGTGCGACGGGTTCAGAGGAATTGATTGATGGCTATTGACTATTGACTGATTTAAGAGCTGTTAGTCAAAATTTTTGAATCGAAAACAGTCAATCTTTGCAAACCAGAAGAAACATAGAATTTGAATAAATGCCGAAGCAAACTATTTGCCGGTAAGTTTTATGTGTAAAGGAAGTTCAACAGTGAAAGCGGTCCCTCTTTCCGGTTCACTTTTTACAGATATGTGACCCCCTAATTTTTGCAGAATATTAATGCATATGGAGAGTCCCAATCCCGCTCCCTCCGGTTTGGTGGTAAAAAGAGGATCAAAGATATTTTCCATGTTTTCCTCCCCGATACCCGGGCCGTCATCGCCGATAGTTACTGCCACGCCGCTCTTAACAGCACGGGTCGTGAGACTGATTTCACCATCTTTTTCCACAGCAGTCATGGCATTCAAAACTATATTCTGGAAAACCTGCCGTAGTTTTGAATGATCACTTCTGATATTGGGAAGGTTGTCCTCGTAATCCTTTTTGATCATAGTTTTCTTCAACCGTAGTTCACTGCCAAGGAATTCTATAAGCTCATCCAATAATTCATTTACATTTACATCTACTATTGCAGGTTCATCAGGCCTTGCAAATCTTACGAATTTATCGATTGATTTCCGGCTACGGGACACCTCGGACCTGATCTGGTCCAGGTTCTTTTCAATTTCCTGCAAGTCTCCTTTGACGGTCAGGTCCTGAATCCATGTGGCGGCTATGTCTATATTAGCCAAGGTATCGTTTATTTCCCGAAAAAAACCGTGAGACAACTCCATTAACGATGCCATGTAACTGGTACGGCGCAGCTGCTGATCCAAAAACCGGATGCTTCTGCGTTTTGCCTCCAGTATCGAGACCAATTGATTGGTTGTCAAAAGTACTGTAAAAACAATCAGGATAGCTCCCAACACAAAGACGTAAATGCCGATTCTGCGGACTCGCTGCAATGCCTCAAAGATATCGTCCTGATCAATCCTCACGACACATAGCCAGGGAACTCTGCTAAGCCAGGTCGTCGCGCGGATCTGGCCCTGAATCTCTTCTAACTTGACACCCTCAAAATGCTCCAGGCCCTTGAATCCCGACTGCCCCATCAGCTTCCCTGAGTTGCCTGGACTGGTTTGATAAATCCCGTTTCTATTAACAAGGAACGCTTCCATGCTCCTCTTGTCTCGAACTCCGGATGTGATGCTGTCAAAATATGCGGTTTCTACGGTGGCTCGTATTATCCAGGTCCCTCTTTCGCTCACCTGTTTGACCGCGATTATAAAATGGGGGACGTCCCGGAAACCCAAAAACACATCACTTACATAGACATTATTATCCATTACGGCCTTGAACCACTCGGCGTTCTTGTAGTTTTTAGAAATCAAATCGTAAGGTCCAACATAGGCCAGGTGTGTTCCCTGGGCATCAATAACACCCAGATCCCTGAAACATGGCCTGCCGTCTGTTGAACGCAAAGACAGAAAAACGCTCTCGAGGGCACCGGGAGCCGTCAGAGCATTCAAGTCAAGGTTGGCAGACAGCGCTCTCAGGTCCATGGTACGTTCAGCCAAGAATTCATCTATGGCCTCTTTATGGTTAAGCACCTCCGTGCGGAGCGCAGCCAGAGTATTTTCTTTCAGAGCCGATGTGGCATAGTAATACATACCCCCGCCGATCAAAATAAGTGGAATGAAAGCGGCCGCCATGAGCGCCAGCACGACCCTGTTCCAAACATGGCGGAAATATGGAAAGTCCTTTTCCTGTGTTTTAGTAAATCTGTCTACTAAGTCTAACATGGCGTTGGTAAACCTCCTGGGAACTATTCTATTTCATGTTCCACATATTGAAAAACGTCCTGCATCTTAATAATGCCGATCGCCTTTCCTCCCCTTAGAACAGGCATGCACCGGACATTATTCATTATCATTTGCTGGGCCGCATCAGTAAGGTGCCCATTTGCCCTGATAGTTATTGGATCAGGCCGCATGATCCGGCTTAACTTTTTTTGAGGGAGCCATTGCGGATTTTCCAAAAGACCGGACCAGGTGAGGGATACTCCCGGATTGGCTTTTTGGGCCTCATTTAGAAGGTCCCTTTTTGTGATAACACCTCTGGGATAATCCTGTTTGTCCAGTATGTATATCTCTTCGACTGCCTCCTCCCCGGTTTGCCGCGCCATCACCTTCAATGCCTTGGCAAGGGGGTCTTCAGGCAGCAGTTTCTTCAATGAATGCAGGGTGATTTCTCTTACCATCTTCCGAGGCCACATGACCGGATGACGTTTGATGCTTTCCGCCTCATGTGCCTCATTTATTTTTTCCACCAGGTCCTCTATATCGCAGGGCTTCATCAGGTAGTCATATGCACCTTTGCGCATAGCCTGGGTGCCCGAAGAAACCGTGGCATGGCCTGTGAGCATAATGACTTCCGTATCAGGGGCCCATTTTTTTATCTCCCCAAGAGTGGCTACACCGTCCATACCTGGCATTTTGACATCAAGTATCACCACATCAAATCCGACTTCATTCTTAAGTGCATCCACTGCATCGAATCCGCTGAAGGCAGTTGATACATCAAATCCTCTGACCTTCAATATCCTGGCCATATTTATTACAAACTGCTCTTCGTCATCTACAAGCAGCACACGAATTTTTTCGTCCAAAACGAGCCTCTCCTTTAGGCCGGTGGAATGAAATATAACCGGTTACGCGTCTATTGCCCATCTGCAGGAGTATCGCATTCAACCGCTGGCCGCGGCTTTCATTCCCCCTAAATCGCTAACTAACAACTCTGTGCAATGTATGTGGATTCCCCCCTTCGTAAAAATGACGAATGTCATCAATTTTCCGTCATGCCAGCGCAGTCGGGCATCCAGCAAACAGGTACTTCATAAACATACACGGACTTATTGAAAAGACGCCTAAACAGTGGGTAAAGAATCCACGCCCAAAGAGACTGTGTCGCAATGTCATTCCGAGGCGATATCCGAGGAATCTTATATTAACAACTGGTTGTTATTAAAAGATTTCTCCCTTCCACCCTCCGTAGCAAAGCTACTGCGGAGGACTGGTCGGTCGAAATGACATAAAGAGCCAAAACCAGTATTGTGACACAGCCTCATAGGGCATGGTTTTCAAAAATTCAATAAGCACAGTTCCCCAACACATGCTGACGAATAGTTATCAGGATACCATGAAATCAGATTTGATTCAAACTCAGGACAAGAAAAAAATAATGACGCAAAACAGGAGTGAAATAACCCATAAAGTATGGCCTAATGTTCCCTTTTTAACGGGATGAAAATGCGCTTCGGGGAGCTTGTGCCCATTAATGCATTTATACCGGGGAATCACTATGCCGGTCTTTTTGTTTAAAACCTTTTTTCGCGATACCGGAGCTCCGCAGACGGCAACTTCATTGTCCACTTTCTTTATACAGGTCAGGCGGGATCCCTTAAGGAGGCTCACCCAGTTAAAAATCCAGTTCCATATAACGGCGATAACTAGTAAGGATATGAAGAGGGCCATAACAATCATAGTAAGACCGAAATGAGTCAATCGCTGCCGCAGGAAATCCTGACCGCTCTTTTCCTTTCCTGGGGCTACACCGTTATGCGATTCTGGCGTCTTCATATCCTTGCAACCTCATTCCCTAAGCCCGTCCCGCGTTTTAACTCAACCTGGCTATTACATCGGGGATAATTTTCCAGAAGCAG
>CAZENC010000071.1:0-11606 GCA_964513115.1 uncultured Desulfobacteraceae bacterium
TAACAGGTAGCTTGCGCTCAATCTCTTGTATTGCCTGAAATGTCTCAAACCCGCTCATGCCCGGCAGGCGCATGTCCAGGATAACCAAATCCAGTGCCTTATTGCGCACAGTATCAAGGCCGGTTTCGCCTGAGGGAGCAGTTTCAACAGTATAGCCTTCCTCGACCAACAGTTTGTTAAAACTTCTTCGTAACTGTTCGTCATCATCAATGATCAGTATAGTACTCATGGTTTCACTACCTTAACCGGAAGGGTTATGACAAAGGTACAGCCCTTTCCTTCTTCAGATATAATATCCAACCAGCCGCCGTGCTCATCCACAATACGGGCAGCGATACTCAAACCCAGGCCTGTTCCTTCTTCTTTGGTGCTAAAAAATGGTTGAAGGACCTTTGCTTGAATCGACTTTTTTATCCCCGGGCCATTGTCGGACAACCTTATCACAACTACATGTCCCAATGGCTCCGCAAAACTTTCTTCCTCACGGATGACAATCAATCCATTATTTTCCATGGCCTCGCAGGCATTCATAACCATATTGACCAGCATTTCCTTCAATTGCTCGGGATCAGCCTCTATCTCCGGAAGAGGTCGCTTGCGGTCAATCTTTACTTCGACATCATAAGACCTAAGGCGGTGCTGTAACAACTGTATGACCATGTCAACCACATCTGAAGGACTTATCCTTTGCATCTTGAGCTTTGGTGGCCGTGAAAACTCAAGGAAATTTCCAACAACGGTGTCCACGTGACGAATCTCATCCGAGATCACTTCAAAATCATCTTTCTGCTCAGGGTTTAGATCGGGCATACGACTCAAGGAAAAGAGACGCATTTTCACTGACGTGAGAGGGTTACGAATACTGTGGGCCATACCTGCGGCCAATTTCCCTACCAGTGCCATTTTTTCAGCCTGCAAAAGGGTCTCACGGCTTTTTTCAAGTTCAAAATGGGTATGATCCACATCTTTGATCAGACCGTGAACACTTTTCCTGAGTGCCTTGACTTCGTCCCGGGATTTGTGAACGCCGCCGATTCTATCGGTCTCTAAAGCCAAGTTACGAATCGGGCCCAAAATCTGTCTTACAAGGATGAAAGCCAGAAGTACTGCTAATAAAAAAACTACCAGTATGACCGTAACTGCCATGACCCTGAGATTTCTGGCCTTTAAATGGCTTCTTTCACGAGCCAGTTTGATGCTTTCCGAATGGATATCCTTATACCTATCACAAAGATCGAGGATTTTGAAAAAACGATTACGCACTTCCTCGTGAAGCTTTGCACCTGCCTCTCGATCTCCGGATTTATAGTATGCAATGACCCTGTCTTTAAAATTGATATAGCTGGAATATTCCGCTTCAATCCTGTCAATAGTCTCCTTTTGCAACTCGGTCTCCACCAGAGAACGCGCCTCTTTTAGGCGTTCCCTGAAAATCTGACGGTACTCTCCCAATTGCCTCAACCAGTCCGAATCATTATCCAGAAAATAATAAGAAACAAATCCTTTCTGGTTAATAAGGGCATTTTCCAGTTCTTCAGCCGCCTGGAAGGCGGTCACGTTTCTATCAATGACATCTGCCAGAAGTCCTTCCATCCGGTAGGTGTACCATACCATAATCAGGCCACCAACAAGGGTGATTAACACCAGGGAGATCAGGATTGCATAAATACCGGACCTAAGGCTGAATTTCTTCCACATGCTCAGCACTCCTAAATCTTTAGGCTCTTTTTCCAAATAAAATTAAATATAAGTATTTACCACCTCAAGAGGGAATCGGCAACCGAAATCCAGAGCCCTGATCCACCATCAAGGTATCATCTGCTGCGTTTCCTTCGATCGCTCCTCTCGTTCGACCTTGAGGCTCTCGACAGGCTTGCGGCGTATTTCTCATACGCCTCAGTCGTCGCTCCTCCCGCAAAAGTCAGCGGGATCTTCGATAGTCGCCCTTGCATCTAATACATTGATAACGTTCAAATGTTTTGGCATCAAGAATGATTCGTTCATATTTCTTGAGGCGGTGTGGGTTTCCGAAAGGCTATCTCAAAAAGAATACCACTGAACTATGCCGTGGCCAAATATATGCGGTTTAGGCCACAGACTTAATGGGATTTTGCAGGCTCGTTGGGAAACCGTATATATATTTGGCCACCCACTCCAAAAGGAATAGATAACGCCTTGAGGAAAGTGGCATCGCCGAAAAGGTGCTTGTAACCATCTTGCCATCACTTATGAAAATTGCATATACCTTGCTGGTGATCAGAAATTCTTCAAAACCACCTGATTTTAATGAAGATATTTAAATTTGACGGTTGATTTGGGAGAGTGTCAACACAACATCCATGTCCTGCAAAAATTAAGGCTCATCACAAGGATCCATGGATTGAGAAAAAAACTAGAAGTGAAGGGTAATGAGGTTTTTTCTTGGGCTTGAAAAAGACCATTCAAAACTATAATCTTATCATAATTTCGGTTGACAATGGGCTGGTTTGAAATAATGAGGAAGGGTCCTGTATGGGCACGCGTTACAATAGAATTATTCTTGATAACCTTTCAGAATTCTTCGCACAAATACCCGACGATGCGGAAAAATCACTAGGGGCCGAAAGAAAGGACGACAACTTCTATTTCAGGGCCTTTGGTGAGGACTGCTGTCTGAGTCCCGAGATAGTCAGACTGTCGGGCAAACCTTCTTATGGGCCAATGGGTCTTCTGATTTCCCTTTACGCCGTCCATGTCAATTCCGAGCCCATGCAAACCGAACCTTTCAGGTCATTCAAGGATTTTCCTGACAGCATGCCATACCAAGGCGCTTTTAGCGTCAACAGCGAAAATGTGCTTGTTCCTTACGTCCTCTTGATCGAAGAAAATCAGAACACGATTAAAAAAAGCTTTGACGGCCGGGATGGCCTGCCGGGCCTTACCTGTGATTTCTGTTTTATTCTCAACCCCCTGCCCAAAATCGCCCTTTACTATATATTCTATCGCGCGGATGAAGAATTTCCAGCATCTGTTACTTGTCTTTTTTCTGCCAATGCCTTATCTTTTATGCCGCTCGACGGACTGGCGGACGTTGCGGAGTACACTTCGAGAGGAATCATTCAATTCGTCCTCAAATAGTCTCTGCTGAGTAATCATGTAAATCCTGTCAAGTCTCCCAAGCACCACCGGAGGTTGTGGCTTGAGGAAGGTTCCTAAAAGGGGCCATCGAATGATTCTCTTTATCCGATTATAAATTCGAATATCTAAGCACGAAATTCGAAACAATACCAAATGACAGAAATTCAAATGACCAAAACACTATCATAGCTTATACTGTCATGAAACAGGCTCCTTACCATGTTCGGGACTTTTGAACATTAGAGTTTCGGATTTGTTTCGTATTTCGATATTGGGATTTCGAATTTATTTACTTAACTAAAACGCCTGACCGGCAGAGCCTATTAGGTTCGCATCCCGCTTTGCGGGGTGGTTTAATGCAATTAATTAAACTTATGATTGTATCCGCCTACCAACCATACTTCGCCCCTTTCCCAGGCTTTTTTTTAAAGGCCCTTTGTTCGGATATTATTGTTCTTATGGATGGGGTACAATTCCCGCAGGGCACTACATGGCTAACTAGAAACAGATTCAAGAACGACCAGGGGACCCTGTGGATGACTGTACCGGTACGCAAAAAAGGTTTAGGGCTTCAAAATATCAGTGAAGTAAGGATCTGCCATGACGGTCGTTGGGAGAAAAAACATTTTGCCAGCTTGAAGACCGGTTACGCAAAAACACCCTTTTTCGAGGATCACCTGTTTTTTCTGGAAAGCATTTTCTCAGAGAAATTTGAAAAGCTGATTGATCTGAACATAATAATCATCGAACATATAATGGAATATTTACGGATTCCCGCCAAGGTGCAATTGCTCTCAGGGCTCGAGATTGAGGCGAATGAGCCACAACTCTCTTTAGAGGTTTGTAGAAAACTTGGCGCATCACATTTTCTGGCACAAAGCAGCGCCAAGAAGTACCTGGATAAAGCGGCGTTTGAAAAAAACAACATCGAGATAGTGTTCTTTAACCCCCGCCCTATAGTTTACCCTCAATTATGGGGGCCTTTTATCCCCAATCTCTCCGCCTTTGACCTCATTTTTAACTGCGGTCCCAAAGCACATACCATTTTAAATCGGAGCCGGATTGACGGACTTGTAAAAAGTCCGTCAAAAGGCCGAGGGCGGGTAAGCCCCGGCCTGGGGTGAGGGTGGAACCATTTGAATTTACTTCAAATGGCGGGGGAGGGGGCGCCCTTCCCCGCCGAGTGAAAAGGCCCAGAGCGCCTTTTTACGAGGTTATCAGGATTTGGCCAGTAAAATTATGATCAGACAAAAAGCGGCTTTGTGGAAACAGATCCTCTCGCAGAGCCTCACAACCACCGAGGACCTATCAGCGTTTTTTGAAATAGACGAGACAGCCCTCATAAAAGTGACTGACCGGTATCCTATGCGCATCAATCCTTATTATCTTAGCCTAATCAAGAAAAAAGATGACCCCATATACAAACAATGCATTCCCGATACACGAGAAATCAGTGACAAAAAAGGCATGCATGACCCGTTGAACGAAGAAGCGCTCTCTCCGGTTTTCGGACTGACCCACAGGTATCCGGACCGCGTTCTGTTCTTAATATCATCCCAATGCGCTATGTACTGCAGGTTCTGTAACCGGAAAAGAAAAGTGGGGCGCTCGTCCATGGTGACAAAAAAATCCATAAAGGAAGGCCTTTCTTACATTAAAGGCCATAAAAAGATCAGGGACGTCCTCCTTTCAGGTGGAGATCCGCTTCTCCTTGAAAACCGGAAGCTGAATTCAATCCTTACCGAATTGCGCGCCATAAACCATGTGGAGATCATACGCATCGGAACCAGGGTGCCCTGTACGCTGCCCCAAAGGATTACACACAACCTTACAAAAATGCTTAAAAGATTTCATCCCCTTTATATCCACACCCATTTCAACCACCCCGATGAAATAACCCAGGAAGCAACCCTTGCCTGCGAGCGCTTGGCCGATGCGGGAATCCCAATGGGTTGCCAGATAGTGCTATTAAAGGGGGTCAATGACGATCTTACGACTATGAAAAATTTGGTGCAAAAGCTCCTCACAATCCGGGTGAGGCCATATTATCTATTTCAGGCCGACCTAACAAAGGGAACGTCCCATTTCTGGACTCCGATCAACAGAGGCCTGGAAATTGTATCCGGGCTCCAGGGCCACACCTCTGGTCTTTGCGTCCCTCATTTTGCCGTAGATCTCCCCGGAGGAGGAGGAAAAGTCCCACTGCTCCCAAAATATGTAATGGGTGAACATAAAAATAGCCTTGTAATAAAAAACTATCTGGGGCAAGAATACCAGTACCCGCTTTATGACGTATAAAAATACCATATTCTGCGAAAAGGCCTCAAAACCACGCTCTTGCTATCGCGGTATATAGGGCCTTGTACTGAACTCGGGGCGCAAGCCTGTCCGCCGTCAGCATGACTGGCTTGTCCGCCGGGCGAGAGGCGAGGTATGGGGCTCTTCGAAAGGACGCATCTTCCGGATTAAGTCTCCTCCGGCCTGTCCTGCGGCCCGAGTCGCAGCCTGCACTGCAAGGACCTAATGGTATCCATTGCGATTTTTTCCAGCAGGTCGCAGCGAGGGTCGCTTACCACCGTAGGAGCAGATGCGGCCTTAAGAAGAGTGCCATACCGAGCCTCCTAAAAGCATGTGGTATTCGAACACCACAAAGCGGTTCTGAATATAAAATCTCACCCTAAGGGTACGGATTCTTTATCCCCTGCCCGCTGGGCTGGGGGCAGGCTTGTCCTCTGTCCTCATATTTGCGGGATTAGGGGCGTTCGACTATTCCGATAGGGGGATAAACCCGCCAGCCGGACGGCCGGCAGGCTCAGTAGAATTTCTGATGCGTCTTTTGAAAAGAGACCCCCATGGCCCTATAGATAGTATAATGCGAGATTGATTTTTTCAAAACGCACAAATCTTATCTAAAAAGGAAAGGAACAAACCATGATCAAAGTAACGTGTCTTGGAGCTGCAGGGTCAGTAACCGGGTCCAGTTTTCTTGTTGAAAGCCCGGAAGGGAAAAAGGTTCTTGTGGATTGCGGTCTTTTCCAGGGTGGAACGCAGATGGAAAGGCGCAACTGGGAGGACTGGGGCTTCGATCCAAAGGAACTCAAGACCCTCTTTTTGACACACGCACATATCGACCACAGCGGAAAGATCCCCAAACTTGTCAAGGACGGCTTTAAAGGGAAAATCATCACGTCGCCTCCTACAGCAGACTTGTGCAAGATCATGCTCCTGGATTCCGCCCACATCCAGGAAATGGATGCGGAATGGCAGACGAGAAAAAACAGGCGCCAGTTAAAATCCGAAGTCCTACCCCTCTATACCACGGAAGATGCAGAAGCGAGTCTCGAGTTGTTATACCCGTTTGAAAGGGACAAGATTATTTCCGTTGAAACCGGCATCACGGCCAGGCTCAGAAACGCAGGTCATATTCTGGGATCCAGTATCCTGGAATTGTGGGTGGAAGAAAACAACGAATCCATTAAAATTGTCTTTTCAGGCGACCTGGGCAAGAAAGATCAGTTAATAGTAAGGGATCCACATGAGATCTTTGATGCGGATTACCTTTTTATAGAATCCACGTACGGCAACAGGCTGCACCGTAGCTTTGACGACAGCAAGCAAGAACTACTTGAGGCCATCCGCTATAGCGTGTCTGAAGGAGAAAAGATCATTATCCCCGCCTTTGCAGTGGAAAGGACCCAGGAGATCCTCTATATATTGGGGGAATTTCAACGGAACGGCTCACTTCCGGATATTCCCATATATTTAGACAGTCCCTTGGCTATCAAGGCCACTGAAATCTTCCGAAAAAACAAAAAATACTACGACGAGGAGGCCCGTGCCATTGTGGACCAAGGTTATGATCCATTTGACATGCCGAATCTTAAATTCACAGAAAGTACCAGGGACTCCATGGCCATCAACGAGAAATCCGGTTCAGCCATTATTATCGCCGGTAGTGGTATGTGTACGGCGGGACGTATCAAGCACCACCTGAAACACAACCTGTGGCGATCGGGTGCAAGTATTGTCATGGTCGGATTCCAGGCCAAGGGAACCACCGGCCGAAAAATTGTTGACGGATCAAAACAGGTGAAGATATTCAGAGAGAACGTGTCTGTAAAGGCAAAGGTTTTCACAATCGGCGGTTTTTCAGCACATGCCGATCAGAATGATCTCCTCGATTGGATCTCTCATTTTGAGTCCAAACCACGAGTCTTTGTCGTCCATGGTGAACCAACCGCCTGCGAAGCCCTTGCAACCAAAATCCAGGAAGTATTCGAACTGATAACCCACATTCCTAAATGGAAGGAAAGGCTCATTCTCAAACCCAGGCAGGTTGACATAAAGGAACCTATGCCGGTCCAACCCATGCCCGATATGACAAACATAATGCTAAACAGCATTATTGATCTTGAAAACGAACTAAAGCTGCTAAGGAAAAAAGTGAAATCCAAGGAGGCTGGCGCGAAAATCGACGAGGATGATGTAGATCAGCTCAAATATGTCCAGAAAGAAATCCAGCAAATTTTGTCCTCATTATAAATATGTTTTACCTGGATTTTGCAAGCGTCGAGTTTGCCGATCGTAAGATCCCGGCCCTACGGGGAGATACAAGGCATCAAGTGCGCAGCTGTAGTACTTTACCGCAAGCAGTTGATAACGCAGTAGATTTGGTAAAATCGGCGCTCCCAAAGGGTAAACAATCTTGAAAATGCACATCCACGTCAATTCCCTGCACCTTGTCTGCCGGGGCTTAGATCCTCTGGGCCGGAGGCTGCGGGGAGCTTTAATATTTGGCCTTCATTCCATTGGCACCCAATATGTTATTCTCATAGTCTACTTAAAGCCTACCTAAGCACATGAAATTTTTTTATTCCATTCAAGATTGTTTATGCAAAAACCAGGTAGTAAAGGCTTGCAAATTTCATTTATATTCTGTAAAAAAACCCCGTTATGGAAACAGCATATTTCCCCATAAATCAAAAACAAAAATGGAAAAGGAGGTGAAGGACTAACTGGTGTTTTGAAATCTTGAACTGTTTTTTCAGACTGAACTTTAAATTTAGGAGAATTAAGATGAAACATGCGAAAAAAATACTGATACTTTCTATAGCATCGGTTTTTGTTTTTAGTGGCCTAGCCCTGGCGGGCGGATACGATTATAAGGTAAAAAAAGAACACGCCGGCAAAAATCTGACGCCCTCTCAGATTCATGAAATGGTGTTAAAAGACCCGGCTCATACCTTTATAATTGACTGCCGTACACGCGCAGAATATCAACTCATCGGCCATCCTGTTGGAGCTTACAATATCCCGCTGAAATTCTGGGCAGGAAAACTAGATAAAAAAGAATATGGAACATCAACCAATCCTAATTTCGGAAAGGATCTTCTTGCACGCTTCAATTCTAAGACAGACACTCTGATATTTATGTGTCGAAGTGGAAAGAGGAGTTGCTCATCCTGTGAAGAGGCGATCAAGGCAGGTTTTCCTGCTGAAAAGGTCTTCAACATGTTGGGAGGTTTTGAAGGCGACAAGGTAAAATACAAAAAAAGCGCTTACTGCGGGCAACGCAAGCTGGGCGGATGGCGTAATGAGGGCCTTCCCTGGACCTATCATATTGATAAAAAACTGGTCTACCAACCTGACCTTCCCAAATAACCGGCAATCGGCCTTTTTCGCAAAGGCCCAGCACATTACAGGCTGGGCCTTTTCCGACGACACATTTCTGTTCGCCAATTTCCTTAATTTTAACCTTTGTTTTACAGGAAAAAAGCTCAGATATGCTGTAAAGTTCTTTGACCCGAGACAATCTCTGGCAAGGACGGACTCGTAAAAGTTAGGGCAGGCCGAGGATGAGGATAACTCAGTAGATGGGGGTTTTCCGACAGCCTCCTAGGTTAGCAATAAGGGGGACACGGGTTATTTTTTATACACAAAAGCGATCGGGAATAATTAGAGATCAAGGCCTCGGCCTTATCCACGTTTATTACGGACAGGGAGTCGGAAAGACCACCAGGGCGGTTGGCCTGGCCGTAAGAGCGGCGGGAACGGGCACGCAGGTTGATTTTGTCCAATTTATGAAGTCCGGGAACTCGGGAGAAGCAGGGATCCTTGAAAGTATTCCAAACATCCACTATTGGTGTCCCGGAAAGCATCCCTTTATCCTGTCCAGAGGCCCGGAGATTGTCCATTATGAACATGCGGAAAAGGCGCTGGCCTATTCATTGGAGGCTGTTGAAAGGGGAACTAACCTGCTCATCTGTGATGAAATATTAGATACAATTCTTTTCAAGCTGCTTCAAAAAGAACAGCTCCTTAACCTCATAAAAGGATGCAAAGGAAAGGTTGAACTGGTTATGACAGGCAGGGATGCGCTTCCTGAATTTCTTAGACTGGCTGACTATGCTACGGAGTTTGTCCAGAAAAAGCACCCTTATTATGGAGGGATGAAAGCGCGAAAAGGCATTGAGTATTAACCCACCTGTAAAATAAGTCCATTAGTACCCACCAAACCCGGCCGGAGCGCATCCACGACCCGCTACACCTGGCAGGAATCAGTTTGAAACACGGGGCTACTATGTTCTAAAGGTTACTTATTGAGCTATTGCCATTATGTCTCAAACTTGATCATAACTCCCTTTGGAAGGGCAAGCCCTAAGGCAACTTCCGCTGCCTTAACCAGAGAACATGGGATAGGGCAGGCAAGATGACATTGCGATTTTTCTGCACACAGGAAGATAGGGTTCCGGCTCAGGGGCAAAAAGAGATCTTTGAGGCCTATTTCACCTAAGTCCCTGGCAAGCTTCTTAATTTGATCGCAGTCTGATTGGATCTCAAACCTTATCGAATTTTTTCCATTCTTAAATGCATAAATCAAGCAGGTAAAAGCACAAATGCCGGGATCCACCGCCATATGTACTGCTGCCTCTTTTTCCCCCCCGTTCTGCTTTTCCATACCTATTTCTGATGAAGGATTTCCTTTGGAACGTGCCCCTCTAAATGAGGAAACTCGTCTTTCATATGAGGTATCTGCATTGACTCCATAAACTGTTGCTCGAAGTCCTTTTCAACCGTCAGTTCAATGTACTCCACATTACGTGAGATCCAATTGGCCTCGTCGCGCATGCGGCGGTCTAAGAGGACCACACGTGCGCCGTCTCCGGCCGCATTGCCCACGGACATGACATTCTCTAAATCGCAATCCGGAAAAAGGCCCATGGTCAAGGCCTTATCCTTGGCCACGTGGGTGCCGAAGGCCCCGGCAATCTTTATGGTGTCCACCTTATCAATGCCCATGCGCCGCATCATGAGCTTGCACCCAGTGTAAAGGGCCCCCTTTGCCAATTGAATCTGTCGAACATCCTTCTGGGTAATTACCACGTCCTTGCCGATAGATGTCTCATTTGCCCAGGCAATGACAAACTCTTTTTGCCTCGGGTTATCCGGGTTATTGCGGAAGCGACTTGATTTCTGGTTTTTGGAAAACCTCCCGCTCTTGACCACGACCCCCGAACGGTACAGTTCTGCCAGAACATCAAGAATACCTGAACCGCAGATCCCCTTCGTCTTCATATCCTCCGGCTTGGAGTACTTCAACCAGGCTTCACGGCCAATGACCTTGTAGTCAACATCGTGGGTCTCGGGATCTATCTTGATACGCTCTATGGCGCCCGGCGCTGCCCGCATGCCAAAGGCCAACTGGGCCCCCTCTAAAGCGGGGCCGGTGGCGCAGGATGAGGAAATAAGCTTGTCCCTGTTACCCAAGACCAGTTCGCCGTTGGTCCCGATGTCGATAATAAGCTGGAGTTCTTCGCTCATGTAGGGCTTTTCTGTGACAAGTACGCACACATTGTCCGCACCCACAAAGCCTGCCTCATTGGGCATGACGAAGATATTGGAAGACCAGTTGATATTGATGCCCAGATCCCTGGCCCTTATATCCAGACTTCGATGCACGACCGGGGGAAATGGTGCCAGACCTACATACTGCGGATCAAGCTTGAGCAGGATGTGGTGCATTGCAGTATTGCCGCCCAAGGTCAGATCCACTATGTCTGAGGGTTCCAGACGTAAATAGGCCTTACCCTCTTCAGGGGCCTCCACCATAACCGGCTGGCCGTCTTCATCCTTGACTACCTTTCCATTTTCATCCTTTTTCTTTTTCTTGGGCGGATGGGTGCCCTCGCATGCCTTTTTTATCAATTCGTTAAGACCCTCTATAAGATCATCACTCATCCGCTCCAGGCCGCCGGGGTTCTGCATGTGGTAAGTAATACGCGCCATCACGTCTTCACCGTACTTGCACTGCGGGTTCATCATGGAAACCGTGTCTATTACTTCCATGGTGCGCATGTTACAAAAATAGGCGGCAACTGTTGTCGTACCCACGTCAATGGCAATACCGTAATAGTCTTCAACCTTTCCGGGCCAGACCTTGATGATTTCCTTGTCCATCCACACGGCAGCGGTCACGGTCCATTCGCCCT
>CAZENC010000072.1:0-11583 GCA_964513115.1 uncultured Desulfobacteraceae bacterium
GATATTGAAAACCGCTTTCATTTCAATACCGCAATTTCTGCGGTTATGGAACTTGTAAATGAAATCGGTCAATTAATTAACGAAATGTCGGAAAAAGATGAGAAAGCATGGTCCGTGGTCCGGAAGGCAGTGGAAACCACCGTTGTGTTGCTCACACCGGTGGTACCGCACATTACAGAAGAGCTGTGGAATATGCTGGGTTATGATAAGAGCCTGCTCACGATTCCCTGGCCTACCTATCGTAAGGATGCCCTGGAGGAAGAAAATATCCTGGTTGTGCTTCAGGTAAACGGGAAAGTGAGGAGCAGGATTGAGGTCCCTTCAACCAGCGCTCAAAAAGAAATTGAGACAAAAGCACTCGCAGATGAACGAGTTCAGAGGTTCATTAACGGGAAGCCTGTAAAAAAGGTAATCGTGGTCAAAAATAAGCTGGTTAATGTTGTGGTTTGAGAGCTAAGCTTTCGGCGGTAAGACCTCAGCTATGATTTTCTGATAATAAGGTTAGTGATTGCAAATTAATTGAGGCCCTCATCAATGGTTCAGTTCGCTAAGCCATTTTGGATTGTTTTCGTTTGTTGGTTTGTATGTTTGTGCCTAGGAGGTATCCCTAGTTGCGGTTACCACCTTAAACCTACCGGTGATCTGAGTGTAGTACAGTATCAGAGCCTGGCCGTTCCACTGATGGAAAGCTCCTCTTCTTCACTGGGCTTTGAAGGTGAGTTTACGAGAGTCATTCGTGAAGAGTTGGCAGGCCACGCAAAGGTTCCTTTAGTGTCGAAGGATGAGGCTGAGGCCGTCTTGACGGGAAAGGTTTATGAGATAAAATCAGATCCTTTGAGTTATGATATTATCACAAGCAATGTTCAGGGCAAAGTTGTTACCTATGAAGTCACCAGCAGCCGCCGGATGAAAATCAAACTGGATGCCAGGCTTGTAGACACAAAAACCGGGAAGGTTATATGGGCGGATCAGGCTATGGAAGAAAAGGCGACCTTTGAAGTCAGTGATGATCCCATGTCCAACCGTTACAATCAAAGAAAGGCAATCCGGGAAATGGCCAGACGCCTGGCCAAGAGAATCTACCTGAAGACCTTCGAAAGGTTCTGATGACAGGGGATATTACTCCTGAATATGTTCTGGGACAACTGGAAAAGGGGCAACTGTTCCCTTTCTATCTTTTCTATGGGCCGAATGAGTTCCGAGTTGAAATGGTTTTGACCCGGATCCGCGAATCCTATATTCCAGAACAGGCAAGAGATTTCAATCTGCACATCTATTATGGTGCCAGGCCAGAGCAGGCCGGAAAGGCAAACCCGGCAGACATCCTTGATACGGCCCAATCCCACCCATTTCTGTCGCAACGCCGGCTGATTATTGTTCGAAGGACTGAAAATTTTTTGGATACAGACCTCGAACTGTTTGTTTCGTACTTTGATGACCCACTGGAAACAACCTGCCTGATATTCGTATCATCCAAGCCGGATTTCAGAAAGAAGTTTTACCGTAAGATCAGGGATTCGGGTCGAGCGGTCAACTTCAGGAAGTTATATGAAAATCAGTTGGTACCATGGGTCAAAAAGATGGCGGAGGAGTTGGGATTTACCATAGAAACTCCGGCCTGTGATTACCTTATAGAGATCGTGGGAAACCGTTTAATTGACCTTTATTCGGAACTTGAAAAACTTTATCTCCGGCATGGTAAAACGACTGTTGGTGTGAAAGAGGTTAAGGAAATTGCCATTTACAGCAGGATATATACTATTTTCGAACTGATGGATCAAATATCCTTAAGACGGCCAGTTCAATCGTTGTTGTCTTTGAATCGTTACCTGGAAGAAGAAGACAGAATGGCCCCTCTCAGGTTTGTGGGGATGTTGAATCGCCAGATCTGCTTACTGTGGCAGACCAAGTCAATTATGAAAGCAGGTGGGGAAAAGACGGATTTGGCCCGAAAGCTTCGGGTGCAGCTTTTTATAGCAGCAAAACTTGCTAAGCAATACAAGAGGTGGAGCGCAGACGACCTTGAACGAGCATTGAAGCTACTTTACCACGTTGATGGGCTCCTTAAATCAGATGCTCACCAGCATTTGATTTTAGAAAATCTGGTATTGTCGCTTTGCATGCCGGTTAATTCTCAACTCATGGATGACAGGTAGCTTTGTGAAGGGCGGTTGCAAGCGGAGTATTATCAGCTTTGGGCTATGAATTATTTGCTGACCTGTTGCCCTGATGTGCCAGGCGGGAAATTGTTCGAGCGGCTTTTTTCTTATGGATGACACCTTTTGAAGCGGTCTTTTGAATAATTGAAACAGCCTTGGCAAAGCTGTCTCTTGCCCGATCCACTGAGTTGTCTGCCATAGCAGCTCGGACTTCTTTGACAGCTTTTTTGACCCTGGTCTTGTAGCTCTTGTTTCTTATTCTTTTGATCTCGTTTTGTCTCGCCCTCTTGAGGGCTGATGGATGGTTCGCCAAATCTTGACCTCCTGAATAGTCAGACTAAGTCTGTCTTCATACAGCAGATATATTTTGTATGTCAAGGATTTTCTGTGCAACATTCGGATTTGTCAACATCTGAGGAAAAGAATGTCAGCCGGGCAGCAGGGGTTGTCGGGTTTTTTACCTTTCTGAGCCGGATATTGGGCCTTGTTCGGGACATGGTCCTGGCGTTTTTCTTTGGTACCGGCATGACAATGGATGCCTTCGTCGCTGCATTCCGTATCCCCAATCTATTGAGGCGCCTTTTTGCGGAAGGCTCTCTCACCATTGTTTTTATTCCTGTTTTCACCGAATACCTGACAACCAGGACAAAAAAAGATGCCTTTGATCTTGCGCGAATTGTATTGACTTTCCTTGTGCTCATTCTTGTAGGTGTAACGTTAATGGGGGTACTTTTTGCTCCCTGGCTCGTGAGGATCCAGGCCTGGGGTTTTGGAAGTTCTGGGGTCAAATATGATCTAACCGTATTTCTAACCCGTATCACCTTCCCTTATATTTTCTTCGTCAGTACAGTGGCCTTTTTTATGGGGGTCCTTAATTCCTTAAGACGTTTCGCCGCACCCGCCGCTGCCCCTATTTTCTTGAACGTGGGTATCATAGGGGCTGCGTACCTGATTTCTCCCCATTTGGCCCAGCCCATTGTGGGCGTGGCCATTGGTGTCCTGATTGGAGGTATACTTCAGGTGGGTCTCCAGATTCCCTGGGTAATAAAAGAGGGCCTCAAATTCTTCCCCCTGTGGCAACCAGATCACCCCGCTGTGAAAAGGATCGGGATGCTTATGCTGCCGGCAATTTTCGGATCGGCTGTGTACCAGTTGAACAGTTATATAGGGACGCTTCTCGCTTCATTCCTTGCGGAAGGCAGTGTGTCCTGGCTTTATTATGCGGATCGCCTTGTCCAGTTTCCTTTGGGAGTCTTTGCCATTGCCATCAGCACCGCGGCGCTTCCCTCCCTGTCAACCCATGCAGCGAAAAAAGACCTTGATAAGTTTGCAGAGACCTTGAGCCATTCACTCCGCCTGGTTTTTTTTATTATTTTACCCTCCATGGTGGGCTTGATCATCTTGGGGAGGCCGATAATCCAGGTTCTTCTTGAAAGGGGAGAATTTGATGCATATTCCACGCTTATGACGAATCGCGCCCTGTTTTTCTACGTCCTGGGCCTGTGGGCATTTTCAGGAATCAGGGTAATAGTTTCGGCCTTCTATGCCCTCCAGGATACGAAGACCCCGGTCAAAGTGGCTTTTGTAGCTTTTTTGGTCAATTTGTTTTTCAGCCTTGTACTTATGGGGCCTTTGAAGCATGCTGGCATTGCGCTTGCCCTGTCACTGTCATCGACAATCCAGTTCTTCCTTCTGATTTTTTTTCTGCAAAGGAAGATCCAAATGGATGACCTGAGACCGATCTTAATTTCTGCTCTAAAGTGCTCATTCGCGGCCACGGTCATGGGCTTGGGTGTTTTCTATATCCATTCTAAATGGCTTTTGCTGGATCCGGGTGTCGGATTATTGCGCATGATTACCAATCTGGCCGGCTTGATAATAATCGGAATAATCATCTATTTTATGGTTACCCGGATCATAGGTTGCCGCGAATTAGCATCGATCGGTGAAATGTTTCGTCCACTCTTGAGGAGAATAGGAATAAGGCATGATTAATGCGTTTCTGAGACCTTTCCATCCATAAATTTTCATTCCCGCTATTCCCTCCCGTTATTTGTAGTTCTTATTTTTTAGTATTCAGGAGTCAGAATTCAGGAGCCAGAATCCGGAATAGAAGAAATGATGGCCTCTTCTGCACGCGCTACGCGGATACCCTCATCAACGTTTACACGTATGAGCAGAGTTCCACCGGCAATGAAAAAGATAATCACTGATAAAATGCTAAGACGGCTACCGCCGGCTATCTGGCTGACCAGCCCAAATAGCAAAGGGCCAAAGATGCCTGCGAACTTGGCACTTGTACTGAAGAAGCCGAAAAACTCCGCGGATTTGTGTTTGGGCACCATTACGCCGTAAAGCGACCGACTCAGTGCCTGGCTACCCCCCTGAACCATCCCTACCATGAAGGCCAAAATATAAAAATGAAGCGCTGTTTGCATGTAAAAACCCGCAATGCTGATCAAAGCGTACACACCCAGAGCCAGTAGAATAGAGCGCTTTGTCCCCATTTTTCTGGCCAGCGCGCCAAACAGAAACGTAAAGGGAATTCCCACAAACTGAGTTATGATTAGAGCCATAATCATATCGGACATCCTGATGCCTATTTCGTCTCCGTAGGCTGTTGCCATCTTGATTATTGTACCAATACCGTCGTTGTAGATCCAGAAGGCCGCCAGGAATATAAGTAGTTGCTTATATCGTTTGATTTCATTAAAGGTGGCTGAGAGGTTTGCGAATCCACCATATACGGGATTGATTGCTGTGCCGCTTTTTTTAACTAATGGGGGCTCCGGAACGTGACGGAAGAAAGGAATAGAGAACAGTGCCCACCAGACCGCCACGCTGAGAAATGAGGCTCGCAGTGCGAATCCAACATCCGGCATGCCGAAAATCCCGGGTTTTAAAATCCACAGCACATTGATTACGAGAAGAATGCCTCCGCCAACATAGCCCATGGCATAGCCCCTGGTTGAAACCTGATCTATGTCGTCATTTTTTGCTATGTGCGGCAGCATAGACTCGTAAAAGACGTTGGCCCCTGCAAAACCTATGTTACCGAAAATAAAAAGGGTGGAAGCCAAAAGCCACGTGTCCGTGCCTATGAACAAAAAGGCTGTTGTGGAAAGGATACCCATCCAGGCAAAAAATGCCACGTACAGCTTTTTTCCTCCTGTGGAATCAGAGATGGCACCCAGTACCGGAGCAATAAGGGCAATTATCAACAATGCAATTGAGGTCGTGTATCCCCAATAGGCGGTTGCATTACTTTCAGACAGTCCGGCTCTGGTTACGAGTGACCTGTAGAAGGGGGGAAATATGGCCGCCATAATAGTTGTGGCAAAGGCGGAGTTTGCCCAGTCATACATGCACCACGCGTTTATCGTTTTCTTATCCATTATGACTCTGGCAAACCAGTAAAAAATTTAAGGCTGATGTCTCTTAAAAAAACTCAAGGCATACTTGATATATTCTTCGGGTTGATATTCATAGGTATTGTGACCGCAGTTTGGAAGGACGGCAAGTTCTCCCGAAGGAAGGCAACGGTAAAATGTAACAGCCTGCTCAACATCAAAGATAGAACTCCTGTCCGGATAAAGCACAAGGGTGGGGCATTTGACTGACGGCAGCACGCGTCTCAGGTCAAAAAACCCTTTGCCATATGCCCCGCCATATGTGCGAAACATGTTGTAGGATGATTCAGCATAGTCCTTTCCGTGCCAGCTAATAAGTTTTTTTCTAAGATCCGGGGCAAGATCCCGAAATGGTTTAGGAAATTTCTGCCTGTTCAATTCGGTCATTGCAATATTGCTGTAACACTGTGTGCTCGAAGTGACAAAAGAAAGAACCTGGTCGGGATATTTCGCCGCATAATCCGCACCAATGACGCCTCCCTCGCACTGCCCGATAATATGAAAAGAATCCAAATCAAGGCTCTCTCTCAATACGGTAAGTTCTTTTACGCTTTCAGGACGAAACCTGTCACTTTCATAGAATTTCTTAAAATCGGTTCCCCGTTCAGACTGTCCGTATCCTCTCCTGTCATACATGATGACCCTGTAACCATATTCTACAAGAGCCGGATATATGCCCTTCCACATCTTTGTGCAGCCGAAGCCATGATGAAGTAGTACGACCGTAGCTCCATTTTTGTTCTTTCCATGTATCTCGTAGTATGTTTTTAGCCCATTTGTCTCAGTAAACGGCATTTGTACCTCCTCGGCTTTTTGATCGGCACTATACCTGAACTATTCTGTTTGTTAAAGAAAAATTAGTAATGTGAGAAAGGAATGTCTATGTCTTGTAGATAGATTAAAGATGTTTTTAAAAGATTCAAGCCGACGTCATGGGAAGATACTTTTAACTGTTTTTCGCATTATTTTGACCATAAAGATTTCTAATTCCGATTCATCGTGACCATAATACTTAAGTGAAACTCGTCCTGGGGTTCCGACAATAAAAAGTTTTCCAATAAATAAATCCATAATTTTTGACATTTCTTGAAAAGTCTTTTTAGGTGAATATACGAACTTTATTTGTCCAGGCCTCTTGATGGTCTGATCCCTTATGACAAACTTATTACGCACTACTTTCTTATCGAATTCGAGGATGAGGTTGAATGTTTCTACTTTCATAATTTGTTATTCTATTAATTGCCGCACTAAGAGTAAATCAAAGAAACCGTTTATATAATATTTGACATTTTGTGAAAATTTATCTAATATACTCCGTTTGGAATTTCTGAGGGTGGTTTTCTGATTCGTAGTTCGTCAAGCGTGGAATATTGATAGCTGATTCGGGTGTATTGCAAACACAAACAGAGGACTTTGAAATGGACAGGAGCAGGTCAGGGAAAATTTTTGCAAGAAAGAAAGCGATTATCAAGTCCCATGCAGGTCTAACCGAACAAAAAAAGGCAGAAGTTTTTGCAATAAAGGGAGACTATTTCAGGCTAGCCAGTGAAGACGAATGCGTTGTTGTGCCACGGCTGTTTCAGCATCATGATTTGATTCATGCCCTTAAGTCCTCCAGTTCTGTGGATAAGGGAACCTTAATAAACAGGTTCAATCATATCCATTTTATGGATGGAAATGTCCTTGTCCATTTGAGTTATGAAAATAGTCAGGACAGCGTCCTTGTCACGGCCCGTCCTGAGCCCTGCTTTGAGGGAGAACTCAGCTGTCACTGGTCGGATGAAAGGCCATTGGACTTCAGCCTTGACAAATATCAATTCCTGCATCTTATCATCGATGACGGTCAATCAATGACCGTCGTCCCGGCCGTATTACAGGAGATGACCAGCAAATATATCAAGGTTCAACTTCCAGACGTAAGCCATGAAATAGGGCAAAGGAGGGCGCGTCGCTATACATGCCATAATGTAGATGTCGAGTTGGATCAGAGCGGTTTTTTTGCCAAAGGAGAATTGTTGGACTTTAGCCCGGTTGGTTTTCGTATAAGAGTATTGCCTGACTCATATAGCTCTTTTAACTGGTTCAATTCAGATGAGTTGGTAAGAGTTAATTTGCGAAGCCATAAACAGATTTTTTTCTCCGGTATCTGTAGATGTATTCGTCAACAGGAAAAGCTCCAGGATAAGGAGATTGTTCTAGCCCTTGCAGATGAAAACAATAGCAGGTTCAGGCCAAACAGTACTCGTAATCCTCGCCAACACCTTGTATCATCACCCGCTCTCAGTTTCGAACATCCCTTCTTGAACAAGAGAGTACAACTGGAGGTTTCAGATATTTCCACCTCCGGATTTTCCGTATATGAAAACGCAGATGAAGGTGTTCTGATACCGGGCATGATTATCCAGGAACTGGTTGTCGCTTTTGCAGGTTCCTTAAAGATAAATTGTGTTGTGCAGGTGATTTACCGCACAAAAGAGGATAAAAAGAGAGTCCGCTGCGGGCTCGCTATTCTGGACATGGATATTGATAATTACAGCCGTCTGACAGACATCTTGACCAATGCCCTGGACCCACATGCCTGTGTTTCCCGAGAGATTGATATGGATGCCCTTTGGGAATTCTTCTTTAGTGCAGGTTTTATGTATCCCAAAAAGTATAGACTTATCCAGTCTCATCGGGAACATTTTAAAAAAATGTATAAAAAACTTTACCTGGAGAGCCAGGACATTGCCAGGCATTTCACATACCAGAAGAACGGCAGAATCTATGGACATATCTCTATGGTGAGGGCTTATGAGAGGACCTGGATGATTCATCACCATGCTGCCCTGACCATGGAGAACAAGCGCTCCGGGTTTTTCGTATTGAAGCAAATCATGCATTACTTAAATGATATGCATCGCCTACCATCTGCAAAAATGGACTATGTGATAAGCTATTTCCGCCCGGAAAACAAGTTTCCCGATCGGGTTTTCGGTGGTTTTGCCAGAGCTCTGAGAAACTTAAGGGGATGTTCTATGGACCTCTTTGCCTATCTGCCCTATACAAGCCTTTCTTTGGACACCGGATTCCCGGAGGGATGGTCGCTGGGAGAGTGCTCGGCACTCGATCTGTGGAAGTTAAATCGATTCTATGGTCAGGCCTCTGGGGGGCTGCTTCTTGATGCTATGTATTTGAACCAAAAAGATTCTGGTAATGGATCTCTGGAAGAAGTATATGCACGGTTTGGGTTTTTACGTAATCAGAGGTCGTATGCCCTGGCCCATGATAATGACTTGTGCGCAGTTCTGGTTGTGGATCAATCAGAACTGGGGTTCAATTTTTCCGAACTCACAAACGGTATAAAGGTTCTGGTGACCAATCCGGATGGTCTGCCCTGGAGGGTATTATCCATAGCTATTTCCCGGTTGACCAATGTTTATCATATGGAAAGGATTCCTATTTTATTTTATCCTTTAGAATATGTGGAGTCCGAAAATATCCCCTATGAAAAGAAATATCAGGCATGGGTTCTGAATGTCAGATACGGGAACGAATACATGGAATACATGCAGAGGAAATTTAAGGTAGGTTACAGGTAAAGGTTGACGAAACAGGGCCGTCTTTTGTGGCCTTATGCCTCTCTCACCTTATACCCTCCGCCCTTCACTTTAAAAGCAATTCATTAGAGAGGGGTTGCTTTTCAGGACAGCATGTAAAATTGAGGCTCCTTTAAAAACTGCCTTGTGGAGTGTGCTATCGAATGTGGCGTCCATAGACACCCACTTATCATTGAATTTCATTTCTGCAAAGAAGTGAAGATATGGATCGGGGATTTTTCCGTAATATATCAAGTGAATCAAGCCATTAACCACTCCGGAGTGACCCAGGAATAATGAAAGCGTCCGGGAATATGGGCTTCGGTTGATACTGCTATCAGCAATGCCGAATTGTCAATATGGATGCCACACAGTTTTTTCAGTGCAGAACAAAAAGAAAAAGGTAGAAATATATCAAACAATTGATTTAGAATAATAAGATTTTGCATTGGTATTTAATAAATATTTGGATGTTTTCATCAATACCCGAGATGTTTTTGGGTTTCGAACTGCTGCGGGCGAGTTAAATTTTCGGATTCATGACATGAACGTCTTAGAAATCCCTTAAGCAGAAATTGCCTTAACCGCATAAATTGTTATCTGATTTTGTTCAATGGGCCCAATATATAAAATAGATGACCCCCTTTATAATAGTAGGATTATTAGTATCTTTGTCGAATACCTTAAAAAGCATTATCCTGATATAGATATTGATACCGTGTTGAGCTATGCGGGAATCACTAGCTATGAACTAGAGGACCAGGGTCACTGGTTCAGTCAGCGCCAAACAGACCGCTTTGTTGAAATCCTGTCTCAGAAGACGGGAGACCCAGATATCTCCCGCAAGGTTGGTCGTTATGCCGTATCCTCAAAGGCATCCGGTGTCTTAAAGCAATATACGTTAGGCTTAATGAGCGTAACATCAGTTTACTTGTTGATGGAGAAGGTCTATTCCATCATGAGTCGTGGCGCAATTGTGAAAGTGAAAAAACTGGGGACTAGCAAGGTTGAAATCGTCTCCACTCCCAAGCCGGGAGTCAATGAAAAGCCTTACCAATGTGAGAATCGGATAGGCACCTTTGAATCCATAGGGAAACTCTTCACCCGAAATTATGGGAAGATTGAACATCCTTCATGTATTCACAGAGGTGATGACTGCTGTCGTTATATCATTACCTGGAAAAAAACCCTTCCTTTTTTGTGGAAACGCGCACGTGATTATTCGCTTTTACTTGGCGTTTTGGTATCTCTGGCTTTTTTCTTTGTTTTACCAATAACTCACTGGGTTGTTCTTGCCTTGCTGTGTGCGATCATAACACTGACGGTGTCCCTATATTCAGGATATCTTGAAAATAAAGCGCTGGCCAAAACTATTGAAATTCAGGGCAATGCAGCAAAAGATCATTTGGATGAGATTAATATTCGCTACAATAATGCATTGCTTGTCCAGGAAATCGGTCAAGCTACCTCCTCGATTTTAGATTCAGATGAGCTCATCAGAACTGTTGTGAGCGTTATGGAGAAACGCCTGGATTTTGATCGCGGGATGATCATGCTCGCGAGCAAAACCAAGAAGCGTCTCCTTTACGCAAATGGGTTCGGCTATAGCGAAAAGATTGAGAAACTTCTGCGAGGAACCGAATTTAATCTTGACAAACTCGAATCCAAGGGTTTGTTCGTAATTGCTTTTAAAGGACAAAAAACCTTTTTAGTAAATGATGTTAGTGAGATAGAGCAGGATCTCTCTGAGAAAAGCCTCGAATTTGTCAGACATATCGGTGCGCAATCATTTATCTGCGTTCCTATTGTTTATGAAAAAGAATCACTGGGAATATTGGCCGTAGATAATATCAAGTCAAAAAGGCCTCTCACTCAGAGCGATATGAGTCTCTTAAATGGTGTTGCATCACAAACGGCCGTCAATATTGTCGAGGCCATGTCTGTTCAGAAACTCCAGGAGAGCGAGAAAAAGTATCGTGACCTCGTTGAGAACGCGAACAGTATCATCTTGCGAATGGATACCAAAGGAAACATCATCTTTTTTAATGAATTCGCACAGAGATTCTTCGGTTACTCAGAGAACGAAGTCCTTGGGAAAAATATACAGGGGACGATTCTTCCCGGTGCGGAATCAACAAAGCGGAATTTTGGAGAACTTATGACGTCTCTCCGGAAAGACCCGGAACGACCAGTCGCCAGCGAAGACGAATATGTCCTCAGGAATGGCGAAAAAGCATGGATCGCATGGACTTACAAGCCTATTTTTGAC
Organism: uncultured Desulfobacteraceae bacterium; assembly: GCA_964513115.1. GTDB lineage: Bacteria > Desulfobacterota > DSM-4660 > Desulfatiglandales > Desulfatiglandaceae > JAFDHL01. Next base: position 11,417 of record CAZENC010000072.1, read on the forward strand.
GATGAAGGACATGTTGTTGAGATCCTCTGCATAGGTAATGACATTTCCGGACTCAGACGCGCAGAACACGAAAAAGAGGATTTGGAAGCACAGCTCCTGGGAGCACAGAAAATGGAAGCCATTGGTACCCTCGCAGGAGGAATTGCACACGATTTTAATAATATCCT
>CAZENC010000073.1:0-11570 GCA_964513115.1 uncultured Desulfobacteraceae bacterium
GTCCAGGATATATGACGACCGATTCGTTGAAGGCCTATCAAAGATTGCCGGAGCCGTAAAATCTGAAGGGGCGGTTCCTGCTGTTCAGATTCATCACGGTGGCAGACAGACTTCCGCAAAGGTCATTAAACAAAAGCCCTTTGCCCCTTCTCCTCTTCCGTGTCCTACCATTCGGGGTGAGGTGACACCTTTGAGCGTTTATGGCATACAGGAATTGGTACAGAAATTCGGAGATGCTGCAGACAGGGCCGTTGAGTCGGGCTTTGAACTGATAGAGCTCCATGGTGCCCACGGATATTTAATAAATCAATTTCTATCAAAATTTTCAAATATTCGCGACGATAAATACGGCGGCGATATTACCGGTAGAACCCGTTTTGCCAGAGAGATCATTGAGGAAATTAGAAGCCGGGTTGGAGAGGATTTCCCAATTTCTTTCAAAATAAGCGCACAAGAATTTGTCCCAAATGGTCTCACGACGGACGAAAGCATCCAGATTTTAAAAATCCTTGTAGAGGCAGGTATAGATATCGTTCAGGTATCTGCAGGTAATGATGCTACGCCAGAATGGATCTGCCAGCCCATGTTCATGGAAAAGGCCTGTCTGGTCAACTCCGCAACAACAATAAAAAATGCACTGAATATCCCGGTCATGACCGTGGGAAGAATCAATGATCCATTAATCGCCGACGACATAATAAAGTCAGGGAAAGCTGATTTGGTTTGTATTGGCAGGGGCTTGTTGGCAGACCCGGAAATGCCCAAAAAGGCAAAAGAAGGACGTCTGGATGATATAAGAATCTGCATTGCCTGCAATACCTGCATGGAATCTATCTTCCGAAAAGGTCGTGTAGAATGCCTTGTCAATCCGGCTTTGGGCCGGGAAAAAGAGATGGCCTTCCACCCGGCAAAGCTCCGTAAGAAAGTTATGGTAATCGGCGGAGGCCCAGGAGGGCTGAATGTTGCATGGGTGGCTGCAAAACGAGGGCACGATGTGCATCTCTTTGAAAAACATTTTGCCCTTGGGGGACAGCTAATATTTAGCTGTGTAGCGGGTTACAAAAAAGAACTTCTGAGTCTCATCAAATTCCAAAAAAGACAGATCGAAAAGTTCGGAGTTAAGTACTACTTGAAACACGAAGCCACGGCGGACACGGTAAAAGAAGAGCATCCCGATGTGGTAGTTCTGGCAACCGGTTCCTTACCGTTTTCCCCAAAAGTGGAAGGCATTGACAAATCCAATGTGGTTACATTCGAGGAAGTTCTAAGTGAAAACCCGCCGGCTCAAAAGAAGACGGTAGTCATTGGCGGCGGCCCTACAGGTTGTGAAGTGGCCCTGCATCTTTCAGAAAACGGGTGTCCCGTTGTAATTGTGGAGATGCTTCCCACGATTGGGAAACCCCTCGAAAGCGTTACACGAAAGGTCCTTCTCAAGGAATTAAAAGCCAACAATGTGAAAGTTATGACTGAATACAGACTATCAAAGGTCGAAGAAAATGGTGTGTTTGTGATCGGAAAAGACATGGAAGAACAATTTCTTGAAGCGGAACGCGTTGTGATCGCAATCGGGAATCGGCCGGATAATAAATTATACGATCAGATCAAATCGCTCGGATATGAAATCCATAGAATTGGGGACTGCCTGGAACCAAGGAGTGCTAAATCGGCAATCTATGAAGGGGCGGTCCTGGGTCGTGCTATTTAGGTTTCAATTCATTATATGCTTTCTGTATTTCTTTGAATCGTATTTCAGCCAGTTCTCTGAATTCTTCTCCTAAGTGAAGCACCTTATCCGGATGATACTGATTGGCAAGGCTTTTATAGGCACTCTTTATCTCTTCCGCAGAAGCATTTCTTCCCACGCCCAACACGACATATGGGTCTTTTGATTCAGAGGAACCTTCACTGTCGGCTTCGTAAGATGATTCCTGTGCTCCATCTCGGTTGTTCCTGTAATTGAACTTTTTCTTCCTGAAAAAAAACCACCATATAAGCCCCAAAATTACGAGGTCATCTATCCATCCGACCCCCACAAAAAAGTCAGGGAAAAGGTCGTAAGGGCAAAAAGCATACGCTAATCCCAAGAGGGACAGCAGTAATTTCATTGTTTCATCCTGATCCTATTTAAGACTTCTTAGTCTTGGCTTCTTTAATGAGTTCTTCACCGAATTTTTCAAGGAAATTATCCAAATCCTTTTTCCAATCCCACATAACATTGATACCATGGCTTTTCAGTCGCCTGTTTTCAAGCAGGCAATTGGCTGGTCTTCCGGCTTTGCCGTGGAGATTTTTTATTTTATAAGGTTCAACGGATGCCTTTATGCCAAGCTTATCCAGGACATATTTGGCGTATTCAATTTGAGAGCAATACCCCTCTGCCGTTGCATGATACGTTCCCCTTCCATCCTTAATCAACAGTTCCTGGATCTGTAAGGCAAGCCGATATGTCCATGTGGGTGAACCGAATCGCTCTTCAGCCACTCGTATTATTTTCGGTTTTCTGATAGCCTGGGGCAAGATAGATTTTATAAAATTTTTACCGCTTATACCATACAACCATGAGCTTCTAACAATTATATAGTTTGGAGAATTCTCTCGAACAGCGACCTCACTATCTACCTTACTTTTGCCATAGGCGGAGATCGGGTTAGAAGTATCATCTTCAAAATACGGCTGCGGCATCATTTTTTGCCCGTCAAAAATATCTCCACATGAGACATGAATCAATTTGCATTCAAACCGAGCAGAACCCTGGGCCAAATTCCTGGGCCCTTCAATGTTTATTTTTCGAACTGCAAAATCTTCCGTCTCACAGGATTCTATGTCGGTAAATCCGGCACAATTAAGGACCACCTCTGGAGAAATTTCTTGGAGGTTTTGTATAACCCCGTCCCAGCTAACAATGTCCATCTCCCTTTTGTCCGGCGAGACGACATCATGATCCTGGCCAAGTACTTCTCTGCATTCACTTCCAAGCATTCCCTTGCTGCCCAAAATCAGTATTTTCATCTCTGACTCCCCCTCTTAATACTTTAGCTGAGTTGGTATATGACTTCTACCATAAATATAAAAAAAGTCAACAAAATCTTTGGTTTAGAGTTTCGTTTTTAAACATCTTTAATAAAGGTCATAAGATTCGCCCTTGCGCAAATCAAAAGTTTAGTGTAGGTTTTTTTGAAGGTCGGAAGTAATTGTATATAATATGAATTCAGCCGGTTTCCATGCTCTTTCAGACAAAGAACCTAAACGGTAGACGCTATCTCCACCTCAAACAAGGGTGTGTTACCGTGAAAAGACCAGTCCAAATTAAGACATCCCTTTTGATATCCTCTTTCTCGTGTATTCTTGCTTGTTTTTTACCGTTAGCCTGGTGTCAAACCCTCCGGGGCCTTGAAAAGGTAAGTCCCCCTAAAGTTCAAGAACAGCAGGCTAATATGGTTATTGTTAAAGGAGTTGATCTCCTATATGACGAAAAATTTGATAAAGCCGAGTACCTCTTTCAAAAAGTCGTTACTGATTATCCGGAAAAGCCGGAGGGCTATTTCTATTTGGCCATGGTAACATGGTCACGCTTGGCCGCAGGCTTTTGGTCTCCCGATACCGTAAGGGAATACAAAGAACGTATTGAGGGGACAATCCAGGTAGCCAAAAATAGAATTAAAAACAATGTTGCAAATAGCGATGACTACCTGTACTTGGGAGGGGCCCTTGGGTTCATGGGACGCTTTGAGCTGATGAAAGGAAAATGGCTTTCTTCCTATTTCCTGGCCAGAGATGCAATTAATGCCCTGAAGATGTGTTATAAAATGGATCCCAACAATAAAGACGTGCTCCTGGGGCTCGGAACCTTTGACTATTATACTGCCCGCCTCTCCGGGTTCTTGAAATTCCTGACCAATTTACTTATCCATCAAGGGAATAAAGAGGAAGGTCTTAGAAAAATGAGTGTTGCAGCCAGAGAGGCAGTGTACTCATCAACAGAAGCAAAAAGCATGCTCATCCATATCTACCTGTTCATGGAAGAAGAGTATCAAAAGGCCCTTAGTCTTACTGATGAGCTTTCGAAAAAATATGAACGGACTCCCCGTTACAAGTTTCTCCAGGGTGTATGCTACCTCAGGTTAGGCATGGTAAAGCAATATAAAAAGTGCGTCCTTTATTTGCGTGAAAAAAGCCTTCTCGCTCCTTCAGTGCGGGAAGCCGGCATATTGGCCAAACGAGCAATATATCTTGATACAGTCCATGATTTTTTTAATGGAAAGTATTCTACTGCAAGATCAAAGCTTGAGGTAATTTTGAAGGGAGCCGATCCTGAAAACGACCCTGCCATGATAGCCTGGCCGTTGATAAAAATAGGGGTGAGCTACGATCTTGAAGGGAACCGGGAAATGGCCACAAAATACTACAGGCAAATAATGAACATGGAAAACGGGGCCGGGGCACAATTTCTGGCTAAGAAGTATCTTCACAGCCCACCTAAAAAGGATGACCCTTTTATTGGGTTTTAATGACATAATGAAAAAGCATAAATGGAATCTGGTCCTCATCTTATTGCTGGGATTATTTTCATCGGGTTGTGTAAAGCTTGCATTGCGCTTTTCACCCTCTCTGATATCAAACTTCACCAAAACCCTTTTTGAAGAGTGCGATCCGGAACTGGCAAAGAACTCCTTGCCGGCCGATCTAAAACTCATGGAGGGGCTTCTAAAGAACGACCCCAATAATAGTCAGCTTCTGACTTCGCTCTGCATGGGTTTCGCAGGATACGCAATGCTGTTCGTTGAGGAAGAAAACCCGGAGAGGGCATCCCGTCTCTATCTACGTGCCAGGAAATATGGCCTCCTGGCCATTGGCGACAACTCTTTTGTATTGAAACAGTCCGGTGCAAATACGGAAACCATTAGGAAAAAATTGTCGGGATTCCAAAAAGAATCGCTTGAAGCCTTATTTTGGACCGCTATGTCATGGAACGCATGGATTAATTTGAACCTTGACAGGCCTGCTGCTTTGGCACAGCTGGGGATTGCACAGGCATTTCTGGGTAGGGTTCTGGAAATAAACCCGGAGTATTTTCACGGCTCACCGTATGTCCTGATGGGCTCTATGCTTGCAGCAAGGCCGGAGATCCTGGGGGGCAGCCCGGCACGGGCAAAGGATTGTTTTGAAAAGGCCATGTGCTTGAGTCACGGGAAGTTTTTCCTTGTCCATTACTATTATGCCAAGTACTATGCTGTCCGGATTCAGGATAAAAATCTATTTATGAGGTTAATCAAGGAGGTTGATGCTACTTCACCTCGTGAATTGAAAGAAGTCTGTCTCATTAATGCCGTCATGAAACAGAAAGCAAAATACCTGATTAAAAAATCTGAAGAAATGTTTTTTTAAGAGGTTATTAAATTTGTTCAGAAGCAGAAACACCATATTATTTTTTTGTGCTCTCGGAATATGGGCAACCTACCATGTAACCAGTGCCGAGAATGCTGTTGCGGCACCGCGCTACGCCATTAAGTTCGCCACAGTGGCACCTGAAGGTTCTACCTGGATAAAGCATCTGAAAATGCTTGACAAAAGGATAAGGGCGGAAAGCGGCGGGCAAGTCGGGTTCCTTGTTTATGCCGGCGGAATTGCAGGAGACGAGCTTGACGTCCTGAAAAAAATCAGGATCAGGCAGATCCAATGCGCAGCATTTTCCGGTGTCGGGTTCGGGCAAATACTTCAAATGGTCAGAGTCCTGGATCTTCCCTTCCTATTTCATAGCTATGAAGAGATAGATCTGGTTCATAAGGAGTTGCGCTCCTTTTTTACCGAAGCATTCAGAAACAAAGGCTTTGAACTTCTCAGCTGGGCAGAGGTGGGGAATGTGCACCTCTTCTCAAAAAAACCGATCCGTTCCGTCCAGGATCTTTCGATGCTAAAAGTATGGACCTGGTCAGGCGACCCCATTGCAAAGGAGACATTCTCCGCCGTTGGGATCAACCCCATACCTCTTGCAATTACGGATGTCACGACTGCTATCAACACCGGTATGATCGACACGGTCTATGCACCCCCACTGGGTGCACTTGCTCTTCAGTGGCACACCCCTATGAAGTACATGATGGCTTTGCCGCTTGTTCATTCAACCGGCGCAGTCCTAATCTCTTCGAAATACTTTAAAAAAATGCCTGAAAAACTTTCAAGATTGCTTAGCGAATCCTTTGATGGGGCAATGAGTGATCTCACGTCGGTTCTAAGAAACCAAAACAAGGAAGCTATACAGATAATAAAAAACAGTGGTCTGACTATACTTCCTGCTCCTTCAGGGGATGCCTTAAAGCAGTTTTACAGCATTCACGACCAAGTTGCCAAAAAGCTGACGGGTAAAATTTATCCAATAGATGTCCTTGACCGAGTCTATGACATACTGAAAAAACCAAAATAAAAGGTCGCTTCGCTTCAGAAAACTGGAACTAAAAAACTGGCACTCAGAGTGTTTGCCGGCTCCAGATTTTAGTTTCAAATTTCCGTTTTAACCCCGATAGTGCCATGAAATTTCTTAAATGGATCGATAAGACTCTTATAAAATTTGAGGGCTGGTTGATTATTGCTTTTCTTTCGGCGATGGTCATCCTCACCTTCATCCAGGTCGTTCTCAGAGGTCTATATGCGCATGCTCATCTTACGTGGGCCAACTCCTTAATGGGGCAATTGGACTGGTCTGAGCCTTTTGTCAGGCTTCTGGTGCTGTGGTTGACATTTCTGGGCGCTTCTCTCCTGACCGGAGAAAACAAGCATATCAAGATTGATCTCCTATCCACCCTTATTCCACCAAAATGGCTTCCGCTGCGGGAAATCATCTTATCTCTCTTTTGCATTCTTATATCTGCCATAATGCTCAAAGTTTGCACTGACTATATCAAAATGGAAATGACCTTTGGAGAAAACATGTTTCTTTATTTCCCTAGCTGGATCTGCCAGCTAATACTTCCGGCCGGTTTTGCCGTTATCCTTTTTCGTTTCTTGCTAAAGGCGATTGCTCAAGGGCTTGAAATAGCCAGAGGGCTGACGAGATGATCATTTCACTGGTCATATTACTTATCATCCTGGTCATTGCAGGCCTGCCACTTTTTATAGGTATCCTGGCAGCAGCTATGCTGGGCCTTTATGTAAGCCAGGTTAATCTTGCCGCCATTCCCATTGAAATCTTCCGGCTTGCCAATTCCCCCGTATTACTGGCTATTCCCCTCTTTACCTTCGCAGGCTATCTGCTGGCTGAGGGCGGTACCTCAGGCCGTCTGGTTCGGTTTTCAAGAAGCCTCTTCGGATGGATACCGGGCGGTCTCGGCGTTGTCGCTCTGGTATCCTGTGCATTTTTTACCGCAATAACCGGGGCAACAGGTATTACTATTATCGCCCTTGGCGGACTGCTTTTTCCTGCGCTTATATCTGAGAAGTATGACGAGAACTTTTCTCTTGGCTTGATGACAATTTCAGGCAGTCTGGGGCTTCATTTTCCTCCAAGCCTCCCGATCATACTTTATGGGTTTGTTTCAGGGGTAAGCATTGAGAAGCTTTTTATGGCGGGCCTCTTGCCGGGCATTATAATGGTCGGAATTCCCTGCCTTTTTTCAATATATATGGGGAAAAAATGGAAACTTGAAAGGCCTTCCTTCTCGGGCCGGGTGTTTATTTCCGCCCTTAAGGGAGCCGCATGGGAATTGCCGATTCCCTTTTTCATCATCGCAGGCATATACTCCGGCTTCAGTACGGCTACGGAAACGGCGACCCTCACGGTTATCTATGTCCTTTTCGTCAAGGTCATTATCTTTCGAGAGTTAAACCTGACCGGGGACCTGCCGCGCGTAATGAAGGAAAGCACAAAGATGGTCGGGGGTATTATGATTATCCTCGGGGCTGCGTTAGGCTTTACTAATTACCTGGTAGACGCATTCATCCCCATGAAAATCCTAAAACTCATGGAAGGAATGGTTGAAAACAAGATTGCATTCCTGATCGTCCTGAATTTTTTTCTGATTCTTGTCGGTTGCATGATGGACATATTCAGTGCCATCCTGGTGGTTGTTCCCCTTATCATACCCCTTGCATCCCGGTTTGGAATTGATCCTGTCCACTTGGGGGTGATCTTTCTTGCCAACCTGGGAATCGGTTACAACACACCGCCGGTTGGGCTCAACCTTTTTATTGCGAGTTCCAGGTTTGACCGGCCAATAATACAATTATACAAAGCTACCCTACCCTTTTTGCTGCTGCTTCTCTTGAGTCTGGCCTTTATTACGTATTGGCCTGCATTAAGCCTGTTTTTGCCCGGCCTATTGAATCGCTGATCAAAACTCTCCAGTTCGGTACTTACAAGACAACTGAGTGCTGTATGAAAACCCTCCTTGTGCCAAATCCTAAAGAGAATCATGATAGCCCACAATCTATCATCGCTGAAACATTTTATTAATTGAGAAATTCCTAATTCACAAGGCTTATTCATTGTCTCATTGACTACACAAATCAATTTATGATAATTTTCTTTTCAGATGGGAAAGCTGGAGAAATGACCTTTATTTAACATTTTTATTTGAAAAGTTTTATTTAAGACTTAACTTAACTAAGACATCGGGACCTTTAGATAATAAATTACCTTATTACCTTTATGGTAAAAAACGGTGTTTCATCTCTTGGATCTAAGGGAGAAAGAAAATGCCCATTTATGAATTCAAATGCAAAAACTGTGGAAATACTTTTGAATACCTGTGCTTGCGAAGTGACGACGAAAATCATGCAACATGCCCTTCATGCGGTAAAGAGAAATCAGAAAAACTGATGTCAACCTTTTCCTCCGGATCTTCAAATTCGGGCGGCGGTCTAGGGAGTCTCGCTGGTGCATCGTCCTGTTCTCCATCGGGCGGTTTTTCCTGAGCTGCATGATAATGAATATGGCCGGGTGCCATATCAAATATCCCCGCCGGATCTTGAAAAAAAATATTCTTTGGGAGCATGAAACAGGCAAACAATTTGAAGCAGACTGATACGAACGGAAAGGAAAAACGGATGAACATCTGGATCCCAATATTGATTATCGTAGCCTGGTTTCTTTTACAGGCATTTATCCTTCCAAAATTGGGGATTTCAACATGACTGAGAAACAGTTGTCAGGTGGGCAGCGCTAAAAAAATCACAAAAATTTATAAAAAATAATTTTGGGTGGAGATCTTACTCGATTTGCTGTTTTGAAGTGCCCAGATCCGCTATAAACTGGTTAATTAGTTTTTCATTGTCCTGCTCGGATATCCCCTTTACCAGCCTTTCTTTCACCATAGAAACTGCAATATCAACCATCTCATCGGATAATTCCTTTCTGGCCTTGGCTAACTGATATCCGGAGTAAGTCTTTGCATCCTCAATCATTCTTTTGGCTGTTATTTTCGCCTGCTCAATAATTTTTTCTTTTTCCTTTTTCCCCATTTCAATAATATTTTGCCTTATTGTTTCTATATGCTGCTCGATTTCCTCAATCTTTGCGGACTCGGCCTTCATTCGGGATTCCGCATCTTTAAACTGATTTTCAATCGTATCAAGGTCTTTTTTAGTCTTATCCCGAATACCCAGCAAGAAATCCATTAAAGGTTTCCTCGCATATTTGAGGAAAAAAAAGACTAAAATCCCGAAATTAACCCACAGCATGATATTGTCCCATAGCCTTCGACCGGAACTCATTTTTTCAGCTGCAAAGGCATCAGGACAGAAAAAAAATACATATAATGAAATACAAGAAACCAGGATGGTCATATACAGAAATTTTCCGTATGATCTTTTCATGCAGAAATCCTCCTGCCGACCACCTTTTCTGTTATCTCCCCGGCCAGTGCTGCTGCTTCGTCGTGGAGCAGCAATTGCGTTTTGCTAACCTCTGTCTCAATTTCTTTATCGGCTTTTACCTTTATTGCCCCAACCTCTTTGCGGGATCCTTCAATCAGCTCTGAGCCCTCTACGATGCCGGCGCCCCGATATTCGGATCGCTCTTGTGTGGCGTTCTTTTTTGCATCATTTTCCTTTGAAATGAATTCCTGTCTCAGTCTTTCGGTATCATTTACAATGCTTTCTATCTTATTACTTGTTTCCTCAGTATATTCTTTCCTGTCCCTTATCAGTTTCAGTAAAGGCTGAAACATCAGGCGGTTCAGAATAAACATCAAAATCAAGAAATGTATCACTTGAGCCAATAAGGTTGCGTTGATACTTATCATGATTTAATCCCGTCCGGATTATTTAGACCACAAACAGAAGGAGTAAAGCCACCACTAACGAATAAATCCCCGTAGATTCGGACACGGCCTGTCCTACGAGCATGGTTCTTGTAAGAAGGCCGGCCTCTTCCGGTTTTCTTCCAATCGCCTCGCAGGCCTTTCCGGCGGCAAAACCCTCTCCGACTCCAGGACCTATGGCCCCAATACCCATGGCGATTCCCGCTCCTAAAAACGCCGCTGCTTTGATAAGATCTGGACCGCTAATATCCATTTTTCCCTCCTGATTTTTCTTTTAACTTAATTAAAATTAGTAATGCTAAACAACAAAAATAAGAACAAGACTCACGACCATTGCATAAATCGCCGTAGACTGCGAGACCGCCTGGCCTACGAGCATGGTCCGTGTCAATGCGCCGGCGGCTTTCATGTTTCTTGCCACCCATTTCACTGCGCCTTCAGCCGTAAGGCCGTTTCCTATACCAGGCCCTATTCCACCAAATCCCATGCTGATTCCAGCCCCAAGAAGTGCCATAGCCGGGGCCAGAGAAGTTGTTTGGGGAAAGGCCTTGAACATCAAAACAAAACTCACCAGAAGACCGAAGATGGAAGGGGTTTGGGATACAGCCTGACCTACCAGCATTGTTGTGGTTACCTGTCCAACGCTGTCAGGATTTCTTGCAATGCCTGAACAACTGGCACCCGCGGCCAACCCGCCCCCTGCTCCCGATCCAATGGCTGCCAATCCGGTACTGATACCCGCCCCTAACAATGCCGCCCATGTAGGCGAAACAGGAAGAGCCCCGAATTCCATGAACATAAGCATAAGGGCCACAACCATGGCAAATATGGCCGGTGTCTGGCAGACTGCCGAACCGATAAGCATATTAGTGGTCAGGCGGCCTGTCATAGCGGGCTGCCTGCCTATTCCAAGGCACGCCTCGCCGCCCGGAAACCCTGATCCTATTCCTGAACCTATAGCTCCAAATCCCATGCTGAGTCCCGCTCCTAACAGGGCCGCAGCCTTCAGTATGCTTCCCGAGGAAGACATATCCATAAAAAGAAGGAGAATGGCAATTACAAGCGCGAATATTGCGGCTGATTCAGCAATGGCCTGGCCCACAAGCATGTTTTTCAAAATATCCCCGGACCTCTCGGGTTTCCGGCCAAGGGCCTCATTGGCCAGGCCAGCGGTGAAACCTTCACCCAAGGCTGCGCCAATCGCGCCGAGCCCTATACAGAAGCCTGCCCCCACATAAGAGGCCAGTTTTATAGTTGTAGGCAAGTCAAATGTCATAATCACTTAACCTGAACTGATATGTAAACAAGCGTCAACAT
>CAZENC010000074.1:0-11523 GCA_964513115.1 uncultured Desulfobacteraceae bacterium
ACAACCTCCTGTCCCCTCAAGATATGCTCCTTGACCAGACTTTCTACTCTGTCCGAGTCTTTTTTCCTAATGTATTTCAGCATCAACCTGTGATCATGGTTGCTCGCCCTGGCCATTTTCTCCACATTCAGGATGACCTGTCTGAAACGATAGATCTGGTCTTTCAGGTCATTGATCATCTTGACCAGCCTTGGGCTCTGGCTGAGGGCATAGAGGAGATCGTGAAATTCTGTATTGATCCGCAGCAGGGCGGTAGTCTCTCCTCTATCGAGATGCTTTTGGTATTCGCTAATCTTTTGATCCAGAGGTGCAAGATCTTCCTCCCGGTACTTGAGGGCAGCGAGCCTTGCAGCATAACTCTCCAAAACGCTGCGGATGCCAAAAGTTTCCTCGATGTCAGCCCGGGTTAATCCGGCCACGAAGAAACCTCCAGCAGGACTTTTGCGGAGCAGGCTTTCTCGTTCCAGCTTGTGAATCGCTTCCCTCACAGGAGTCCGGCTGATTCCCAAAGCATCTGCCACGCGGGTTTCCACTAAACGACTTTCAGAGATAAGGTCCCCTCTGACAATGGCCCTCTTAAGGCTCTCGTATACATTCTGGCCGAGCGATCTCCTCTCGGGTAATGCCTTTAATTTCTTGAAATAGGAATTTTTGATTTCCTGATTTCCTCTCATCCCGCCTATCTCATCTTAAATCATCCACCAAAGAAACCCAAATTTACTTTGGAGAAACTTATCCCCTAAACCGCCAAAAATTACCAGTTCATCCCCGTGCACATCAGGGGTTGTTCTGCCTACGCTGTTTTGAAAGTCCAGCGAAGCGGGACGTTACATGAAATCGCGCAACGATTTCATAAACTTATCTAAGGTACTGCCGCGCGATAGTTGTCTGCAGTACCTCATGAGTCCCGCCACCATAGAGCAGGAAACGATTATCCCTGTAATATCTCTGCACATTATACTCCATGGAATAACCATAGGCCCCAAAAATCCTCATGGCCTCATCGCATGCGCTGCATGTAGATTCAACCGTGAAGTATTTGGCCATTGATGCCTCGTTCAAGCATGGTATCTTTTCGTCTATGAGATGGGTAACCTTGTAAGACATCAGTGTGCCGGCCTCCAAATTGACCGCCATATTTGCAATCTTTGCCTGTATGAGCTGATATTTTCCTATAGGTTTTCCGAATTGAACCCTCTCCTTACAATACCTGATAGAATCATCCATTGCGGCCCTATGCAACCCCAGTGCAAGGCAGGCGGTCATGACCCTGATCTCCGCCAGAATGGTCAAAAGGACATCCAGACCCCTTCCCAGTTCTCCTAACATGTATTCAGGGGGAACATGACAGCTGTTGAAATAGATCTCAGATAGCGATGAAGTTCTTGTGCCGAGGGTATCGAATTTTTTGCTGTGGGAGAATCCCGGCGTATCGCTTGGGATAAAGACGAACATAAGTCCTTTTAACCCCTTACCCGGATCGGTCTGGCAAAGGACTGTATGGAAATGTCCGTAAGGGCCGCTCGTCGACCAGGTCTTCATCCCATTAACCACATACCCGTCGTCGGTCTTTGTTGCCAAAGTCCTCACAGCAGAAAGATCAGATCCCGCCTCCGGCTCTGTAAGCTGAAAGGCCCCTATTTTTTCACCTCTCAAAGCCGGCCGTAGGTATTCCTCGTGCATCTCTTTGGTGCCATAGAGATAGAGTCCGTTTGTAGCCATGAGACTTTGCATGGCGGTAATTGCCGCCAAACTCAAAAGCCCCCTGGCCAATTCCTCCACTGAGATACAATAAAGGGTCGTGTTCCCTCCTGATCCGCCCACTTTTTTGGGATACCTGACGCCCAAAACACCCATGTCAGCCAGCTTTTTAAACAAGTCAAACGGGAACTCACCCGACTCGTCTTGTTTCCTTGCAACGGGGATCACTTCCTCATCCACAAACCTGGCCATGACTTTTCTCTGGAGTTTCTCAATATCTGAACGTAGCATTACTTCCCCCTATTTTCCCATGCTATCTTTGATAGCTCCTGTAAGTGCAGGGACAACCTCATGAAGATCGCCTGCAATACCCCAGTCAGCCACTTGAAAGATAGGGGCCCTCGCATCCCTGTTAATTGCAATGACATAGCGTGAACCGAGCATACCGGCCCTGTGCTGGATGGCTCCGGATATGCCGCATGCGATATATATCTCCGGCCTTACCGTCTGGCCTGTCTGCCCTACCTGTCTCTCGACTGGAAGCCAGCCTTCCTCAATAATTATCCTCGTACCGGCCACTTCGCCTCCCATGAGTTCTGCGAGGGAAAAGAGAGATTTCATTCCCTCTTTCGATCCCACACCCCTTCCACCGGCCACAATTACCTTGGCATCTGCCAGGCTGACATGCCTTTTTTTCTCTCTGACCATATCCAGAATTTTCGTGCCTATCTCCTTCTCATACAGGGAGACCTTGTGCCTGATCACATGGCCCCTATTTCCCGGCTTCTTGCGGGCTTCCATTACCCCTGGACGTACCGTCGCCATCTGTGGTCGCGAGTATCGATTGGCGATAGTGGCCATTACGTTACCCCCGAAAGCCGGCCTTGTCTGAAGAAGAATCCCCTCCTCGGGGTCAATAGTTAACTCAGTGCAGTCTGCGGTCAATCCCACACCAACCCGGCGTGACAATCGAGGTGCCAGATCACGACCCAAATGTGTTGCGCCCACAAGCATTATATTCGGTTTGTGTTCCATCACCAGTTCTTCCAGAACCTTTGTATATGCAAGAGTCCGATAATCTTTCAGGGCCCTATGCTGAGCCAGATAAACTTTTTCTGCGCCATACTTGATTAGTGTGTCCGATAGTTTGGAAACCTGGAGCCCCAACAGCAAGGCGGAAACATCCTGGTTGAGCGTGTCGGCCAATTCCCGGGCCTTGCCCAAAAGTTCTAACGAGACCCTGCTCAGTCTGCCTCCCCTTTGTTCAGCAAAAACCCACACACCCTTCCGGTCACTGAAATCAGGAATGGCCTTTGGCTTCACATCCGTTCGAATGGCCTTCTCCTTACATACCTCCAGGCAGGCTCCGCAAGATGTACACTTTTCCAGAATATGGGCCTTTCCGTCCTTAATCTCAACGGCCCCGTAGGGACATGCCTTTAAGCAGCGCTTGCACCCCGTACAGAGATCAACTTCGATCCAGACTGCCATATCTTCCTCCGGTTCAGAATATGGAACAGACAATGTGGCATTATTTTCCTGAATGCCTATATCAGTTTATTTTCCTTTAACTTGCCAATCAGTGAGCTTACGACCTCTTTCGTATCACCTTCCAGCATTTCTCCCTGTCTCTTGAACTTAGGGGCAAAGGTCTTGTTGACATTGGTTAAAGAGCCTTCCAATCCGATCTCGCTTACCTGAGTATCAATATCTGCCGCGTTCCAGACCTTGATGGGGGCCTTCTCCTTGCACACGTCAATCAACCTTCCAATATTAGGATGCCGGGGAGTATTCAATTCGCCAATTACTGTGATCAGGGCGGGAAGCGAACACTGGACCCGTTCAATTCCATCCTCAAGACGCCTTTTAACGACCACGGTTCTTTTCTTGGGCCGCTCAATCTCAGAGACATAGGTTGCCTGGGATATTTGAAGGTATTCGGCCACCTGGGGACCGATCTGGGCGGTATCTCCGTCAATGGCCTGCCTGCCACAGATAATCAGATCATATTTTCCGACCTTCTCTACGGCCTTTCCCAAGGTAAATGAAGTCGCCCAGGTATCCGCCCCGGCAAATGCCATATCAGATAGAATGATCCCTTCATCCGCACCCATTGCGATTGCTTCCGATATTGCATCAATGGCCTGCGGCGGACCCATTGAGATTACGATAACCTTCCCGCCAAAATCATCTTTCAATCCAATGGCTGCCTCAAGGGCATTCCTGTCATCCGGATTAATGATGCTCTCTATACCTTCCCTGATGAGGTTGCCGGTCCTGGGATCCAGTTTTACCTCTGTTGTATCGGGAACCTGTTTTATCAAAACAATGATGTCCATATTGTTTACTCCAATTCGGAACTCTCACTATATAACCTTATTTTCCTTTAGACGCACCAGGTCATCACCCGAGTACCCAAGCTTGCCATATATTTCCTTATTCTGTTCTCCGAAGCGCGGTGGAAAAGAGAGCTGTCGGTCCTGTTGTTCAAGGAATGGTGTCATATTGGGTGAAGGTGGCAGTAGTATCTTTTTCCCAGTGACCGGATCCTGTGAATACAATAACCTTCTTTCAACCAAGGGATCAGCGATCACCTCCGGAATAGTCTTTATTTTGCTTATGGGAAGCGTAAGGGAGTTAAAAAGCTCAATCAGCTCTTCGGACGTGTGGTTCTTGGTAATATCGCTAATTTCGCGGTTCAAATTCTGCACATCCCCTATCCGGCCGGCATTTTTTTCGTATTCCGGCTTGTCCAAACGCTTAAACATTTCCAGGGATATCATAGATTTCCACTGCCGGTCATTTCCCACGGCCATATAAACGAATCCATTGCTGGTTTTATAAACGGAAACCGGGCAAAAAAATTCGTGGGTGTTACCCCTGCGGGTTATTGCCTTATTGAAAAGCGTAGAAAGCGTTATGGGGACCGTCATCCATGATACGGAAGATTCAAACATGGACATGTTTATGCAAGAACCCTCCCCGGTAACCTCTCTCTTAAATAAGGCCTTCATTAAGAGCCCATATGAGTGTTCACTTGTTCCCATATCCGGAAGAGGAATGCCGACCACCTGGGGGGCTCCATCGGCCTCGCCTGTCAAATCCATCATGCCCGATCTTGCCTGAAGTATTGGATCATATGCCGCCTCATTACTGTCCGGGCCGAAACCGGTAACGCCGAGCCATATTATATCCGGTTTCAGGGCCTTCACGGACTTGTAATCAATTCCCAACTTTTCGTAATTTCTGGGAAGCTGGTTGGTTGCAAAGATATCGACATTGAATTCCTTAATCAGGGAATGGAATATCTCCTGCCCTTCCTGGTCACCCAAATTCAGTGTCAGCGCCTCTTTGCCTGAATTTATGCACAGGTAATAGGCGTTCATTCTCTCCTCTCCAAGAACATTGTCACCTATTAGCCTGTTCGGATCCCCGTATATGGGATGTTCAAGCCTGATGACCCGCATTCCGTCTTGGGCCAGCCTGTACGTTAAATAGGGCAGGACAGTCGCCTGTTCAAGAGATAGTACGGTAAGGTTTTTAAAAAGATCCATAATTTTCCTCCTTTCGGGCCGGAGGCCTGGTAGGATATAAGGTTGGTTTTGGATGAGGGGCAGCTGAAAATAACTATTTTAGTTTTCGTGTACTGTATACAATATGGCCTGTCAAGGGATTTTTCGGCGGGTTCCGCGCCTTTTCTTTTGATAGATTCCTACTGCCTTGTTGTGTTCCGAAAGAGTCTCTGAAAAATAATGGCTCCCGTCATTTTTTGACACAAAATACAGATAGTTGGTGTCAGCGGGATAAAGAACCGCCTTGATGGCTTCCCTGCCGGGATTTGATATCGGCCCTGGCGGGAGCCCTCGAATGACATATGTATTGTAAGGCGTGTTTTGATTGAGATGCTCTCGTGTGAGATCCCCGTCAAACTTCATAAGGCCGTATATCACTGTGGGATCACTTTCGAGGCGCATGTTTTTTTCCAGTCGATTTAAGAAAACACCCGCAATAAGCGGCCTCTCTTTTGCACGGCCGGTTTCTTTTTCTACGATGGATGCAAGGATAACCACTTCCTCCATCGCCATATCCAACTGCTCCGCCCTTTTCTTGAATGGGGCAGCCACCTCCCGGAACCGATTGACCATCGTATCAATGACCGACATACTGGGCAACCCCCGCCCGAAATGATAGGTATCGGGATAAAGGTAGCCTTCCAGCCCTGTCCCGGATATGCCATACCGCCTTGCAATCTCAGGGTTCCCAGTAAGTGACAAAAATTCCTGCTTGTTTATAAGACCCCTTTTTTCCAATAGTTCGCCTATCTGCTTCCTCGTAAATCCCTCGGGAATGGTAACCGGATGCAGTAAGATAACACCCTTGCTTAAAATGTTGAGGATCTTGATAGGCGGCATACCGGAATTCAGCAAATATTCCCCTGCTTTGATGTTTTTGCTCTGTCCCATGAGTCTGGCCCAAAAAAGGAAAAGGCTTTTGCTTGTGATAATTCCCTTCCCGTTTAGTTCGCCGGCCACCTCCTTAAGAGTTGAGCCGTCCCGGACTAAGAATAACTGATCATCTCCACCTCTCTTGGCCGGGCTCATGATATAATGCCCGAATGCAAACAGCAAAAACACACCAATCAAAAAAGAAAAACCGATGGCAAAAAGGATGGATCTTCTTCGGGATAGATAAAGCTGCATAATGGCTCCAGGACAAAACACTACTTTATTTTTTATGGGATATTTAATAATATTTCAAGGATAAGATTTGTCCAGCATATAAGTCCCTGCAACTTTTCCGAGTGGAAATTACAAGATGAATTTTCGACTGGCAAAAAGCCACCCTTGCTAAACCTAGAGGATAAAAATGAGGTGCAGTAAATTGTCTTTCCCGATCACGATGGCCCTGCTGGTTATCCTAACGGCCTTAAGACCGGCTATTGCAAACGAGATGCCCGTTGGAGAGATTACTGAAATAAAAGGACCCGTCGAGGTTGTAAAAGATGATGGCCGGCAGATAAGGGCCGAAAAGGGAACCCCCCTTTTTCCCGGAGACCAGGTTACTACCGGAAAGGGAGGCATGGTTTGTTTTTCATTTAAGCAAGGAGATCAATTTAGGCTAGGTGAAGAGGCCCAAACATCAATCGACGAGTTGTCCGGCCCTGAATTGGAGGATCATCAGCCTGTGCTTCAACTCGCGCTGGGGTATTTGTGGTCAAAGATCCGGAAACTAAGGGAAGGACTGAATAGGACGGTAGTCCATACACCCACTGCCGTTCTCGGTGTCCGGGGGACAGAATTTGAGACCGTAGTATCCCTGGATGCGACATCCATCGTCACGGTTGACGATGGCACAGTTGAGGTAGAGACGGAAGATGAAAAGGCACTGGTTGACGAAGGTAAAATGATGGAGGTTGAGCTTGACAAAAAGCCGACAACCCCTGTGCAGGCAATCCCCAAAGAAAAGAGAGACTGGCAGGAGTGGCGGAGAAACAGGATCAGAATGCTTTTTAAACACCTTCCTCAAAAGGCTCCGAGGTTTCGAGAGCGGTTTGAAATGCGGGTGGATCGATTTTCACAGTTTACAGCTCGAATCAGGAAAACCTCCGCCCGGATTGATGCAACAATCAAGCAAATACGACAGGCCAGAATACACAGGGACCGCCGAAAGGCCTTAGAGTCGCTTAAAAAGCTGAAGGGCCAGACCCAAAGATTTAAGAAAATGGTCGCGATATTCAGAAAAGCACTGAACCGCGTTCGGGTGATGGGCAGGCTTTCTCACCGGCTTGAAAAATTTGTTTCCAACAATAAAGAACGTTTCAGTGAGCAGGAATTTGCCGTAATTGAATCTAATCTTACAGCAGTTAGCGAGAAGAGGGTCCAGTTGAAAACCGTTACTAGGAATACGGTTTTTAGCATCAAAAAGACTTTCAAAAAACTAAGGAATTTCAGAGAAGAAGTAAGAACGAAAAAATCTGCCGGAAACCCGCACAACCCCGGCAGAAAGGCTCTGCGAGTCGATTCAGGCTTATAATAGGCTGGCATTAAGAAAGTCGGGGTTCAGCCTTTTTAAAATACGGATCATATTGTTCAACTGCACCTGTACCGTCCCCTCGTACATTTCCACAATACGGTTATCCCGGTATCTACGTTCCACTTCCTGTTCCAAGAAATACCCATATCCTCCGAACACGGTTATGGCATCGTCAATGACTCCTTTGGCGGTTTCGGGAACATAGTGTTTGACCATGGATGTGAACAGGGGAACAGTACCGGCCATTTTGCGGGGTGTATGGTCGCAAAGCCAGGCCGATTGATAGGTGAGCCATTTGATTGATTGAACCCGGCTCCACATCCTCGCCAACTTATGCCCTATACCCTGAAAATCAATGATCGGTTGATTGAATTGCTTCCTACCTTTTGCGTGGTTCAGGGCCTTCAGAAACGCACCTTCTGCAATACCAAGTGACTGGGCCGCAATCTCGATGCGGCTTTCATCGAGAAAATCCAGGATGTTCATAAGGCCGCGACCCTTCTCACCCAACAAATTCTCCCTGGGCACCTCCAGGTTTTTGAAGACCAGTTCCCCGCTGGAGGACATCCTTATGCCCATTTTGTTGGGGATTTCATTGATCTCCAGCTCTCCGCCCAGCCACGTTGAAGGATCTCGTTCAACAAGTATGGTGCTCATGCCCTGACCCCGTTTCGCCTCCTGATCATTCTGGCAGAGGACTATGAAAAAATCCGCGTAGCCGGCATTTGTCGTAAAAATCTTGGTCCCGTTGATAATGAAGCGATCATCCTTTTCCGTTGCGGTAGTTGCCATGGACGTAATGTCGCTTCCATGGTCCGACTCAGTGAAAGATACGGCCGAAATATAGTTCCCCTGTATCATGGGACTCAGAAATTTTCGATGCTGCTCGGATGTGCCGAAAAATTTCACGATCTTTGCGGGCAGGTATGCCAGATGAATCGCCATGCCGATACCGGAGTCGGCCTTGCAAAATTCCTCCACCACCAGTACGTTTTCCATTACGCCAAGGCCTTCGCCCCCGATTTGTTTCGGATAATTAAGGCCTATGAATCCCAGTTCGCCTGCCTGCTTATAGAGATCTTTGGGAAATTCATGATTCAATTCATATTCAATGGCCCTTTCAGATAAGAACTCTCCCTCGGCAAATTCCGCAGCAGCCCTTTTAATGTCTCTCTGTTCCCTTGTCAGTGAAAAGTCCATGGTTCATTCTCCTCTTCAAATCAATAATGAGTTGGCAATTTTAAAAACTGTTCGCATCTTAAAAGGCGTGGACCTCTTTTTTCAAAATGAGGTGTTACCTGGATTTTGCAAGATTCAGGTGTTATCAATTGCTTTTCCACGCTTTATCATCTCTTTTCCAATAATCATTCTCTGGATTTGATTGGTTCCCTCAAAAATCTGAGTCAGTTTTGCGTCCCTGAACATTCTTTCCAGAGGATAGTCCTTTGTATAGCCGTATCCACCCAGAATCTGGACCATGTCCGTAGTGATCTTCATTGAAGCGTCGCTGCAGAAACATTTTGACATGGAGGCCAACTCGGTGTTCGGTTTTCCTGCATCGTGCATGAGGGCAGCCCTTACCATCAATCCCCGTCCTGCCTCTATCTGCGTGCTGGCATCCGCTAACATAAATTGTATGGCCTGGTGCTCAACAAGGGTTTTTCCAAAGGCAGTGCGGTTAAGGGCATATTCAAGTGCGTATTGTATTGCCCCTTCCGCAATGCCCAAGGCAAGGGCCGCCACAGCCGGCCGTGACATGTCAAAATCCGCCATAGCAATGGTAAAGCCATCTCCCTGCTTTCCCAGCAGGTTTTCCTTAGAAACAACAACATCTTCAAAGATCACCTCAGATGTATTGCTGCCGCGAAACCCGCATTTGTCCTCCACCCTTCCAATGGTAATACCGTCTTGGTTCCTGTCCACGACAAAGAAAGAAAGTTCCCTATCCCCCGATCTTGCAAGCACAGAATATAGGCCGGCTACCGCCCCGTTTGTGGCAAAGACCTTTCTTCCATTCAAGACATAGCTTTCATTGGAGTGCTTGGCAGTGCACGAAATGGCCTGCACGTCCGAACCAGCTCCAGGCTCACTGACCAGGTAGGCGATCAGTTCACGGCCCCTGGAAACCCTTGGGAAATACTTTTCTTTTTGTTGCTGATTGGCGGCTGAGATAATGGGAAAGCTGCCTACCGCCTGAATGACCAAAAGTAGCGCTGAAGATGCACAGGCCTTCGAAATTTCCTCAATAGAAAGACAGAGAGTATGACATGGATTGTGTGGCCAGCCACCATAGGCCTCTGGGAGCATGATCTGAAGAAGGCCGATATCCCAGAATAAAGATACTGTGTCCCAGTTGAACATGCCCTCTCTATCAACTTCCCCGGCAACCGGGGCTATTTTGTCTTTGACAACCCTTCTCAGGTTGTCTAACAGGATTTTTTGTTCTTCGGAAATTTCAAACATACCTACCTCATTTAATACCCTAAAATTTGGAATCCCGGCTCGTTACCAGCTAGCTCCGGTCTGATCTTTTAACTCCAAGCTCAATTGACGTGCCAGTTTCCTGGCATATTTGCCGATTTTTTCATAGTTGTCGGTGGTGATCCGGAAGGACGGCCCTGCAACACCGAGACAGGCCGATATTATTCCCTTATGATCGTAAACAGGGGCGGCAATCCTGCAAACACCCGCCCTCATTTCCTCATGATCAACAGCATACCCATTTTTTCTAACCTTGTTTAACTCCTTTTCCAAGTCTTCAAAGTCTGTAATGGTATTCTCTGTAATCTTGGGCAACCCCATCCTGTCCATGACATTCTTGAGTTTTTCGCCGGTCATATGGGCAAGGTAGACCTTTCCCGGCGCTGTAGCATGGAAGTACGGATAGGAACTACCGATCCTTGAGAAGAGCCTCACAGCCTCCGGGCCTTCCATCTCATCTATCAAGATAAGCTGATCCTTAACCCTTGCCGACAGTTCAGCGGTTTCCCCGCTCAGTTCAACCATCCGCTTCAAGTATCCCCTGGCCTGGGATCGAAAGCCCATCCGGTTCAAGAGGATATTGCCAAGGTATAGAAACTTGGAACCGAGTCTGTAGGTTTTCTGCTCCCGGTCAAAGATGACATACCCGTTCTCCCTCAGGACAGAAAGTATCCGCCACAGGGAAGGGATAGGAATGACCAGTCTTTCGCTTATGGACTTGAGGGTCAGCTCGGATTCTTCCTGTGCCATTAGTTCGAGTACCCTCAGTCCTCTGGCCAGGGCAGGGACCATTTGCTTTTTGTTTATATTTTTCATATTTGAAATTAATTTTTCAAATATGATAATATTATATAATCGCTATGTCAACCCTGTGTCTTCAAATAGAAAATTTTTTGCCATTGACAATATAAGCCCTTTCCTCTTACCTTTTAACCTGCTGGGGGTGCCCAAAGCATTTTGCATGATTAGCACTTACCCCGCACACAGCATAGGGCTTGAAAATTCGACTCAAGGTACTCGGGTTAGGGTCATGAAGCCTCATGACCCACGTTACAGTGTAAAAAATAAAATTCTGAGGTCAAATAAAGTCATGACACATAAAAACGGCATTGTCGAAGCCATAGGAAAGGATTCCTTTGAATGGCTCCAAAAAAAGTTCGACAAGAAAACAACGTTGAAAGATCTTCCGGATGAAATCCTTGATCGTATTGCTGCAGTTGATATGGCGATAAGGGATTATATAGGCGACAAAAACGCGGTCATTTCCATTGCCGTGATCACCTTTGCCTACAGGATGGCAGATATGGT
>CAZENC010000075.1:0-11508 GCA_964513115.1 uncultured Desulfobacteraceae bacterium
TAACAAACCGTGACTTCCAAGGATATCCGCAATTCTCCTCACAACTCTTATCGGTACGGATATGGCATATGACATTTCTTGAGCAGTCATCGGTGCATGTCCTCGAAAGAACCGTTTTGATATTTGAAACATCATGTTCAGTGCCATGTATTCCTTCTGTGCATTGCTGAACTCATATTCGCTCATTTCCTGCTGGTAGGACTTTACATTCTGGATGGCATAAGACAGCTGGGCACCTATCAGCAGAATAAGCCAGCTTATGTAAAGCCAGATCAGAAAGATAGGAAGTGCGGCGAAGGTGCCGTAGATAGTGTTGTATCTTGCGACACCTATATTCAATTGGGTATAAGCCTGGAAGGCGATCCCCCACAACGTGCCGCTGAAAACACCGGCTACCAGGCCGGGCAAAATTTTTACTCTGGTGTTGGGCATAAATATATATATTGCAGTAAACGCGATCCAAATTCCGACCAGCGGTATTACTGTTTCGAAAAGAACAAAAAAATGTTGGAAGAACATGTACTTGCTCAGCTTAGCAACTACCGTATTGGAAGAAAGAGAAGCAATCAGGGCCAACGAAATAACCAGGAGAAGGGGGCTAATAACCAGAACGCTGATATAATCGGAAATCTTGCGGATCACACTTCGGGCCTGTGTAATCCCCCATAGATTATTAAAGGTTGTTTCAACGGTATTCATCATCTTGACAACCGTATAGATAAGCAAACCCAATCCAAATGTACCTAGTGCCTTAAAGTTGGTATTTGAGATGTACTCAACAATGCGGTTTGTGACTTCCTGTTGCTCGGCTGTCAGGAAACTGATTAGCATGTTTTCAATGCGCCCATGAAAGCCGAATCCCTTTAAAACAGAAAACGCCAGGGCCAACAACGGGACGATTGCAAGCATTGTTGTGTAAACCAGTGCGGAAGCGCGCAGGAATATCAGTTGATTCTTAAATCCGTTGATGGTCAACAGGCAAACCCTCAGGCCCTGGAGCAGAAAGATGTGATAAGGACCTGCATCCACAGGATCTCGCCAGACAGTATCGCCGAAAAAATCAACTACGTTATCAATGACTTCTTTCAATTTTTCCATCAAATAATTTGGTATTGTTCAAAAGTTTTGGAATCAATAGTGATTCTTTCATTTTTCTTGAGGCGGTGTGGGTTTCCGAAAGGCATTATCTCAAAAAGAATACCACCGAACTTTGCCGTGGCCAAATATATGCGGTTTAGGCCACAGACTTAATGGGAGTTTGCAGGCTCGTTGGGAAACCGCGTATATATTTGGCCACCCACTCCAAAAGGAATAGATAACGCCTTGAGGAAAGTGGCATCGCGGAAAAGGTCCTCGAAAATTACTTGCCAAAAGGCAGACTTTTGAGCAGACCTTTGACCTTCTCTTCCACGGGTTTTGATCCGGTCTCTTGCCCACCCTGACCTGGCAGTAGTTTCTTCAGATCTGACGGCTTTGAAACTCCTTCGGTAAGTCCCTTGATCATACCCTTAAGATCTGGACGGAATTTCGGGGAATCAAAGGTTCCTGTTACCAGAACAGGGACCATGATACCTGAACGTTCCTTAGTATCTCCCTGTCCCTTGAGCGTGAAAACGGCCTTGGGCTCAACCCGGAAGTCCAGGGTCTCTCTGACCAGATCGGCATCCCCGTTAGCCTCCACCCGCAACAGGGGTGAACTCATGCTCGTATTGGGGGTGTTAACCACACCATTGGTAATGGTAAAGGGAGAGTGAAGCTCTGAGAAATCGGTACGAGGCTTAGGCCCTCCCGCTTGTCCCATGCCGAATTTGGCCTTTATGTTCCGGACCATTCCCGCCAGATCAATCCCCACAATGGCCCCATCCGTAAAAACCATATCCCCAGTTCCATTCAGGGTCCTCTTGATCCTGTCCGGATCATCTCCTTGCATACTTACAGACACCTTTGCCTTAAAAGTCCCCTCCAAAAAGTCCTTTTTCATAACATCCTTAAGAAGAGGTCCTACCTGTATACCTTTGGCATTAAGATCCAGGTTGCTTTTAGGGATATCCCCTCGAACATCCAGGGCCCCTTTGGAAGTCAAATCACCTTGATAAAGCTTAAGGTTCAAAGGATCCAAATTGAAGTTCCCGTTTTTGCCCACCACCTTCAAATAAACATCTTGAATTTTTGCCTGGTTTGCCTTGAGGCTTCCTACCCTGATGGTGCCGTCCAGAACGAGCTTTCTAAGAGGAGCGTAGTCGATTTTCTTTTTGACCGCAGGAGCCTTGGCCGCTTTCTTATCTTCAGCGCCCTTTTTCTCGCTGGGGGGCGGCAGATAACGATCAAGATCTATTTTGTCAAGATTGAGATCAAACATGATGTTAGGTTTGGAAAACTCGCTGGCATTGAGGGTAAATTTCAGCTTTGATTCATCCAGATCCAGTGCCCCGCCTGATATGGAAACCTTTTTCTGGTCACCTTTCAGGCTGGCCTTCAGGGCTACACGGGTTAAGGCCTTTGGATCGGCGGTGACCACTGGAAAGGCTTGATCCAAAGCTGTCATCAGTTTGCGCGGAGAAAACGGCGAGACCTGTAGAGCAAGATCAAACTGTGGCGTGGTTGCCGGGTTTATTATCTGGCCCTTTAGAACCATATCTATTTGCTTCAAGGCCTTAACCGTAAAATCTAAAGGAACGGTCCCTTTGCCGGGGTCCTTCCCAACAGGCCCTACACTACCGTTAAGAGCCAATGGCTTTCCGTCCAGAAGGGCCGAAAATTCAATTTTGATGGGATTGTTAAATGATACATCCTTGAGGTGGAGGGTTATATCCGAAATTTCCTTGCGCTCCCTTTTGGCGTGATCAATCCATAGGACAGAGCCTTTCGTAATGGCAAATTTCCCTACGGCAAGCGACTTTAAAGGAATGCCCTCTCCTGCTTTGGCCTCGGTTTTCTCTGTCTTTTTCTCACGATCTTCTGCCGGGGCCTTTTTTGATGGTTTTCCAATCCCTTCCCAGTTTCCGCGGCCGGCCTTGCTTTTTATCAGGGCAATCCTGGGACCATTTAATACGAATCGCTTAACCTGGATATCCTTGGAAATAAGTGGGATGAGTTTTACCTTTACATCGAATGATTTCACCGAAACAAAATCCTTTTCCTCGAACCCGGCCGGGTTCCCCAAGTGAAGGTCGGAAAAAGCTATCCCTGCCCAGGGAAAAAGTGAAAGCTTTAGTTCCCCGCCTATTGTGAAAGGCCTGCCCACAGCCTCCGAGACCTTCTGTTCGATCTCCGGCTTATATTTCTGAATGTCCACAAACATGGGGACAATAATAAGGGCGGCAATCACAAGTAAGACCAGGATCCCTAGTCCAATTGATGTCCATTTAATCACCTTTTTCATAATCCACCTCCGGGTTTTGCGCTGGTGAGGAGTCAGAATACAGAATCCCAAATTCTGACTCCTGGCTCCTGAGCATTAACCTATAAACAAAAAATTCTTTCATTAATTTCGCCAATTATGTCATACAAACGCATTTAATAATGCTCCTGCAGCCCGGTATTCCGGCTGTCAGCGTTTGCTGCCGAACACCTCCTTAAGCAGATCAGTCACCCTCGCAGACGGATTTTGCCTAATCTTACGCTCTTCCTCGGCCAACATGAAAAAAAGGCCGTCCAGGGCCCCGTTTGTAACATATTTATCCAGATCAAAACTCAAGTTATCCGCAAATGGCATGCTCCGCACCTTCGCATCCAGGGCCTGGTAAGAACGTGTAACACCAACTTCGGACATGGCTGTATGGACAATCGGTTCGAAGGTCTGGGTAAGCCTATCCTGTGTCTTGTCTTTAAAATAAAGGGTAGCCTCATTATCTCTTCCATTCAGGATTTTGCTTGCATCAGTAAAAGACATCTTCTTTATGGTGTCCCAGAACAGGGCCTTGGCCTCGGGGGCCGCCTTTTCGGCTGCACTGTTCATACTCAACACAAACGCATCCACCTGGGGACCGTATCCTACACCCCTCAGGATCCTCTCTACCTTCTTGACCGCCCCGGGCAATGGGATTCTGATATTCGGATTCTTATAATATCCATGCACCTTCGAGACGGTCTCCACCGCGTTGTTCGTACCGATCTCAAGGGCCTCCTTAAGTCCCTGAATAATTTTATTTTCAGACAGTTCTCCCCCTCCCAAAAAACCCTTAACACCTTTAAATAAGTCTCCAATCTCAGAAAAAGCCGGAGGGGCAGGTAGGGTAAGAAAGATAATAAGAAGGGCAGGGATGAAGATTCTATAAATATTCATAGCCTTCCCCTTTGTCTCCGGAAGTTTAATTAAATTTTGACGGGCAAATGACTGAGCCTGATTTTACAGGTACCGGAAAGGGCATACAGGTGACCTTTCCAGAAGCATACAAAAGGAATTTGCCTTGTGAGCCTTTTTGGCTAATTAATCTGCTTTAATTCCGCTCTTCGGTTCTTGGCCATACCCTCGGTAGTTGTATTTGGCGCTATAGGTCTGGATAATCCGTATCCCACTGTATTAAGCCTGCTGGGACTGATTCCCTTATTGACCAGATATTCCATGACGGCTTTGGCGCGATTTTCCGAAAGCGTCTGGTTGTAATCCTTTGACGCCCGTGTGTCCGTATGGCCTTGAATCTCCAACTTTATAGACGGATTCTCCTTCAAAATAGACACGGCTTCATCCAGAATCTTGTAATACTGTGGTTTGATATTATACTTGTCCGTATCAAAATTAATGCCCTGGAATACCCATCTTTTCTTCTCCGCCTTGGTCAGAAAGACTTTCTTCACAAAATCCGCCATACCTGTGCTTGAGGCGATATCTTCCGCGGTCACCGAAAACCCGCAACCACCTTCCTGGGCAATCTGCTGCATGACTTTTTTGCCCTCAGGGTCGTCTCCAATAAGTACCGTATAGATACAAACCCCACTACCGAATCGCTTCTTCATTTTCTTAGCCGCCATCACCGGGGCATTTCCCACGTCTTTGGCATCGCTGAAAATAATGACCGCCATAAACCCGGGAGCATATTTCAGATCATCACTCCCCTCATTTATGGCACTATCCAAGGGCGTAAAGCCACCGGCACGTTCGACAACCTTTAAGGCCCCTTCTAATCCTGACCTTGAATATGGTGTCAGGCCGTAAATTAGGTCATTTCTATATCCTGTCAGGCTTGAAATAGGATCGTCCTGCAGGCTGAACGGGCGGGCAATCCTTCCAAAAGCCCTGAGACCGCCGGTGAGTTTCATATCCGGAATCGTCTGGTTCATCCGGCTCACCATGTCCTTGGCCAGAAAAATCTTTGCCTGTCCGTTGTAGGATTCGGTCATGGAGCCGGAAGCGTCCAGAATTACTAGAAAGGTATTTACCTTCTGCACATACTTGCCGGCCTTTACAGGTGGGTTGAGATCAAAGGGCTTAAAAGTTGTGGGGGTCTGCGCCATCTGGGCGGCACAACCCGCCAGGAGGAAGCTGATCATAACAGCAAATAACATCATCAAGGGCTTCTTTTTCATAATAACACCTCCTTAGTATGTGTTGAGTTTATAATCGGCCATCTTGTATCCAACTGCAATTTTTTTTAAATTAATATAAAAAGACCAAAATCTCAATATAATTTTCCCAAGTCCTGTTTAAAAAGCATCTTTTTTCGCATTTACCGTACGTGTTCCCACAGTAGTATTATTCATAAAAGCATCAAAATTTTTCAGTTGGTCGAAAAATCTCAACTGAATTAATTCTTCATATATTCTATCCATATGGGTAATGCCGCCCTTGATCCTGTTTCATTCTCACCAATGGGCATGCGGTTGTCCCTGCCAACCCAAACCCCGGCTACAATCTTATCATCAAAACCAATAAACCAGGCGTCCGCATAGTCGTTTGTTGTACCTGTCTTACCGTATACCTTTCTATCCAGAGACCTTGCCTTTATTCCCGTACCATTAAGGATGACGTCCCTCAGCATACGCTTCAGGTTTGCCAACACCTTATTATCGATAACCTTTTCCCGCACTCCCGATGGCTCTACAAGGGCCAGCTTTTCTCTATCGATTATCCTATCAATACACATTGGCTCAATCCTGTTTCCACGGGCAAATGCAGCAAAGGCGTATACCAATTCCATAAGGCTGAGTTCCGAAGCACCGAGGGCGGACGGATAAAATGGGTGGACCTTACTTCTGATTCCAAGTGTTTCTGCCGTCTCAATAACACTTTTTATCTTGATCTTTTTTGCAAGACTGACAGTAGCAGCGTTAAGTGAAAGGGCAAGTGCTTTTTTCAATGTAACTGTTCCGTGGTAAATTTCACGATGATTACGTGGCGTCCATTTCTTATGCCTTCCTTTCACCACATACGTAACCTCTTGGTCTTCAAGGACATCATCAAGCCTGAATCCCTTTTTCAGGGCAGTTAAATACACAATGGGCTTAAAAGCGGAACCCGGCTGCCTCATTGCCTGGGTAACACGGTTAAACTGTGAATCCCAGAAGTTTGTACCGCCGACCATCGCCTTTATCCGTCCGGTCTTCAGCTCTACGGCGAGAAAAGCTGCCTGGATTTCCTCGATGCCCCTTTTTTTTAGTTTCTCAATTCCTTTACGAACAGCCCTTTCCGCCTTCAGTTGCTCCTTGTAATCCAACGTTGTATATATCTTCAGTCCGGATGTATAAAGCCTGTCGCCGTACTTCTTTTCAAGAACAGTCTTGCAGTAATCTACAAAGTAAGGAGCCTTATGCTTGCGCCCATGATATTTAACAGGTATTGGATCGGACAGGGCTACATTATATTCCTTTTCGTTTATGAAACCTGCAACAAGCATCCGCCTAAGCACATGATTTCTCCTGTTCAGGGACTCATCATGATTTTTAAACGGCGAGTACTTCGAAGGTGCCTTTGGGAGAGCTGCGAGGAGGGCTGCCTCGGATATGCCTATCTTCTCCGTGGACTTGCCGAAGTAGGCCTGAGAAGCTGCCTCTATCCCGTATGCCCTTGCTCCGAAGTATGCCTGATTCAAATAAAACCCAAGTATTTCGTCCTTTGTGTATTCTTTTTCTATCTGAATGGAAAGCACAATTTCTTTAATCTTCCGTGTAATGGTTTTCTCCGGTTTAAGAAAAAGCATCTTTGCCAATTGTTGAGTTATAGTGCTCCCACCCTGCACAAACGCACCTTCCTTTATGTTCCTGAAAAGAGCTCCTAATGTTCTAATGATGTCTATACCATGGTGCTTGTAATACCGCATGTCTTCAACTGCTATGAATGCATTTATAACATCTTTCGGAATCATTTCATGTGGAATAAAGGTTCGCCTTTCAACATAGAATTCCGTAAGAAGAACATTATCATAGGAAAATATTTTGGAGGATTCATAAGGGGAATACTCATCCAAATTTTCCGTGGGCGGAAGAGTTGAAAAGCACCAGTATAAATAACCCCCAAAAAGTCCGATGATAAGGAGGACTATTATCTTGAGGCTCCTGATGACTAACCTTGAAAACTTGGATAAAGCTTTTTGAAGTATGCGAAGACAAGACCTTATGCTGAATTCACCCGCCAGTGTATCTTTGACCATTGAGAGAATTAATTCGGGATCGAGTGGATCAGAAACACACAGCAAGTTTGTCAAGCCCAAATTTTCCAGGACATGCGCATTTGAAGTGTCTGACAGGGCAATTATCGTGGCTTCTGAGAATTTATAGGAGAGGGTCTCCAGAAAGTTCAGTTCACCGGAAACCTTTTTTTTTAAATCAAGGATTATTACGGCCGGGGAATGCCCGGAAATAGCCTCTTTAACCTCAAAATGGCTGGAGAACAGGAATGTCTTGATGCCACTTGCTTTGAGGGTTTTTGATACTATCCTCCCTCTGATATCGTCAGGAGAATAAACGATTACAGAAGAAGACATTTATTATAACTCTTTTTCTTCTGTCATGGCCATGGTGAGGGCCCCTTTTGCGGTTGCATAGAGCGGCTTTTGAGCAATAATTATATCGGAAATCCTGATCGGGAGTCGAATATTGCTAATCGCCCTCTCAAATTTCTCTCTGCTTCCCCGGGGGATGACTGTACCACCGCTGAGAACTACAGGTACAGCCATTGATAGCCTCGGTATATTGTCGGATGACCCCAGTACCTGTTGAAGACTCTTAACCAGGCTTGAAAAAAGATCATCATAAAATACATGGAGACCTATCTCTACCCTGTCTTTAGGTTCAACTGTAAGATCGAGGCCTTGTTCTTTAATCTCCTTCACCTTCGTGGGGGACTCCCCTATGGAACTGCCAACCATTCTATCAATATAGTCACCGCCCTTCTGGATACTGTATGTAATGACGGGGACAGACAGGTAGGCGAAACATACATTGCACATTCCGCCTCCCATGCTTATGCCGATACCTGTAAAATTTTTGCTTGAAAGCTCCGACAAGATTACAGCCAGACCCTCATTTATGGGTATGGGAGAATACCCCAGACTCTTAAGATGCATCCTGATTATCGATTCGTGAAACACCACTGAGGCAGGTCTGTCTAAAGGCTCCCCGGGGACACTGAAGCATATCTTTTCATTTTTTGTTTGAGGTCCCTGGATAAATCTACTTATTATGGCCCTGATTACACTTATGCTCTCATTCTCTTTCGGGTTTAAAAGCCCACTTTCTATTGGCTTTCTTGTATTACCGCCGAAGGTGTTTGCAAAATCCTCAGCAGAATACCCCAATACATAGAGCTTTTTGTCTTTCTCAAAAAATATGACCTCATCCCTTAAAAGGGTCCTTTTCGTTATGTTTGAGTAGGGAACCGTGAAAAACGCATTCAGTTGCCTTAACGCTCTAATATCCTTTCCCCGGTTCTGGGCAACGACGATATTGGCTGTGCCGATATCAAGGCCTATGGGTCCTTTAAGAGCTCCCTCTGTCTTCTTTTTCTTGTTGGGCTTGGGAGTATCAGCCAAATCCAGGACTTCGTCCTTTGCTTTAAATTCAACTTCGTTGTCTTTGCCATCCGGGGCTTGAACAGACGGCTTTGACTTAAAAAAATTTTTAATTTTCATTTTTCATTCTCCTGAGAGTTCAGCTAAAAAGACCATTGAACCTGTTTGTATGGAGAAAGTATACACCAGCCACAACAAAGAAAGATAACAGTTTGCTAAAAACTATTACGGGGAAAAAGCATTACATGAACTATCTTTTCGAAAAGGCCAATATCTAGTACATATTAGGTCAAATGCGATTGTGTGTCAAAGGAAAAGCCCTTGTAAACAAGGACAAATCAAGGCTTTAAAACCAGTATGCCCACAGCCTTTGACTCGACCTTTGACCTGGAATAGTACAGGGGATGGTGGTCAACCTTGAGCCACAGGGAAACCTGATCATCGTAATGGGGGCTTCCGACCATCCCGGACTGACCGGGAACGATCGCGCCCAGGCTCCGGTCCCAGTCCTTGAGGTCATATATGTGGCGATTGCTTACGGTCCATCCGTTAAGATTAAAGTCCATCCCAGGACTTACGGCCGACTGCCAAACAGTTGAGAAATGGCCTCCTCCTTCATACGGACCCAGATTGAACAGCTTATCAAGCGGCTTGATCCTGCCAAAGGGATGGTTGATCGCAACCTTATGCAGCCGTCCCCAGCGCCATGTTGACGGGTCCGGCCCCAGATCCTGTTTGAGGAATACCGCCGTCTCATTCAAGCTTTTTTCCAGGATATCGGGCAGTGTTTCTTTTTCCGGTGTATCTATGCTGTCAAACCAGGGTGATTCCCTGTCGGTCATAAGGCTCAGAAGTATGATCCGGCTGTGTTCAACAAACCTGTTTAGCGGCTCAAGCGGAGTTAGTCCAACACCGAAAAATCGGTCGGCCAAAGGGCCCAGTTCATCGCGAAAGGTATTCTCCATCAAGCGGTAGAAAAGTACAGAATGAATAGCTCCACCCACGCTGCCCGGAGCCAGAACACAGTCCCAGGCATGAAGCCTGTTCATGAGATCACGGGCTTCGGGGCCTTTGACCTTGATTCCATTCAGCACCTCAATGAACTTGACCGCAGAAAGAGACTTAAGGTCGCCTTGCAGGGCCCTGCAATCAGCCTTTGAAACCTTCTTCCTTTCTGAGAGCACCTGATTGATCCTCGCTGCACGGAAACCGGGCGAATAATCCTCCGAAATATAGTGGGGATAGTCAGGGCCGACTATTCGGTTGTTGGCGGTCAGTAAAAACCCCTTTGGCGGGTCAAGCAGAAAAGGCTTTTTATCCGCAGACAGGTATCCCACCCATTCGTTTTTCCCTGTCCAGCCTTCAAAAGGCCTCCGGCCCGATGACCTCGCTGAGCCGCCCGGCCCCTACCCGTCGGTTGGTCTCCATCTGCCACAGCCTGTCCTGGGCCTGGACAAAACCCTGTGCAAAAAAAAGATCGTGCCGGTTGGCCGCGTATATATGAGGCACACCCCATTCATCCCTCAAAACCCTTACCGGCGCTTTTAGCCCCTCTACCCGGAGTTCGCCCTTTGTCACGGGTAAAGGCAGCCGGATAAAATAGTAATAACCCGTCACAGATATTAGAATGATTAACAGACAAAATCCGCCAAGGATAATTATCAGTTTTTTTGTCATGGTATAACTCCCCCAGTTGAATCCTAATGCTAAAAAGCGTTTAGGTCCCGTCATTTTAGACACCAGAACTAATAGTAAAGATTCCCTACCTAAAGGGCGGAGGCACCCTATCGTGGTATTCCACTACTGCATACTTATGGGAGGCGAAGGTATGGGACTCTTTGAAAGGAAGCATCTTTCGGATAAAAAACTCCTCTGCCCCGTGCCGCGGCCCGAGTCGCCGTCTGCATTGCAACGACCTAATGGTATCCACTACCTTCCGTTCCAGCAGACTGCAGCAAGGGCCGCTTGCAACTCAGGAGTAGATGCGGACTGGAAAAGAGTCCCATGCCGAGCCTTACATGGCAATTCCGGACAACAGAATTCCAAACAAAAAACGGCCTTCGTTCCCTAGTACAGGCAGCATGGCTTTGAAACCTTTTCCTCGGTTCCAAGCCTCCCGGCCTGGTCTTTTCTACGACTTATCCACGGGGGATTCTTGCCCCCTCCGCATTCCCCTCGCAAAGCTCGGGGCTGCGGTTTCCCCCGCTGATAAGTCGGGAAACCGACGGCGGCCTCCCGTCAGTCACTCCAAAAAGACCTCAAAACCATGCTGCCGTCCCATGCAAATAGTTTTAAACGTCCCTAATTTTATTGTGAACTTGTCCATTCAGTAACTACGCTGGTTTGTCTTTTCCTGCCAAATCAGCGACCAGTTCGGAGGATGTCATGACTCTTAATAACGGATAAAGGGGGTTGCGACGATAGACAGCCAATATCTGGCGGTGAATATCTTTATTAAGTGCGGCGCTGCAATCTTCCAGAAGGGTTGCCTTGAAACCATGACAAATAGCATCCATGACAGTGGTCAGAACACAGAAGTTGGTGGCAATCCCGGCAACGGCAC
>CAZENC010000076.1:0-11403 GCA_964513115.1 uncultured Desulfobacteraceae bacterium
GATTTCAATTACCTCGCCTTCAACACCGAAGTCTGCAAGCTTTTTTTCAACACGCCGGGCGTTCATCTCCAGACTTTCTCTTTGAATTTCAGCACTTTTTCTTTCAGGAGGGTCATTCAGAAGATCCAGTGATGGTAGCTTTAGTCTGCCGGCCATATGCATAAAGGCGAAAGATTCCTGCTCAAGTTTTGTTTTGGGTTCAGGTTTGGGCTTGACAATAGTTACCTTTGGCTTTGATTTTATTTTTTTCCTGGCCGGGAGGGTTTTCCTGGCCCGTTTCTTGCGCTCTATCCTCTTTTTGATAATTTCCGTGCCTTGCCTCAAAATACCCAGGGCCCAGAGCCCTGACCTGGAGAAGAGCCAGCCAAGGGAAAGGTGGGTTGCAGCCATTAGGGATATGACAAAAACCGTAAATAGAAAGAGATAGGCCCCCGCTTGATTAAGAAAATTTTTTCCAAGGTCGGCCAAGGAAATACCTACCAGACCCCCCGCAATCATATTTCCACCTCTGAAGGACACGTCCTCAGGAAACTTCAGGTTCAAGATCCCGCAGAAGGAGACAATCAGCGCTAGGGCGGATACTGTAATCACAACGGGAGATGACACGGGGCGTCCTCTGAAAGAATTGAATGATAGGGCGAATAGTATAATGACTACCCAGAAAGAGGAAAACCCGAGCAGGAAGAATGTTGCACCGGCAAGGTGCGCACCGACAGTGCCGAAAAAATTATGTGCCTTGTCGACGGACCCTGTCACATTCCAGAAAAGCTGATCCGCCGGGTGATAAGACAAAAGGCTCCCACCTAAAATAATACCCACAAGCAGGAGAATGAGCCCTGGGATCTCCTTTCTGATGGGATGTTGCGGCTTATTACCCTTACTGGTCTTGGATTTTGATTTGCTGCTCAATTTGGCAACCTCGTGTATATTTGATGTTTTTCATAAAAAAAAGCATTCAGCTATCAGAGGCCGGTGTTCTGGTTTTTTAAACTGGAATGATGATCGGTAATATAAGGGGCCTCCTTTCAATCACCCTGTAAAAGAAGCGCTTCAACTGTCTCTGAATATTAGATTCAACCTCCTGCCAATCAATGGCGTTGGACCGGTCAATTTCATCAATTACTTCCAGAATAATACATTTGGCGTCCTCAAGGATATGCCCCCTCTGATCTCCAAATACAAATCCTTTTGATATTATTTCAGGGCCGGAAAGAATATCAGCGGTCTTTTCACTCACGGTTATGACCGCAATTACCATCCCGTGTGCGCCCAGTTTTCTCCGGTCCCTGAGTACCATTTCTCCAACATCGCCCACCCCTTTTCCGTCCACAAAGATTTGACCGGCATGAACAGGATCTTCCAGGTGCACTTTGCTATTTTTAAAGGAAAGTACATCCCCGTCTTCCACAACAAAGACGTTTTCTTGGGACATACCGGTATCCAAAGCCAGGTCGGAATGTTTTACAAGATGTCGATATTCACCATGAATCGGAATAAAATATTTTGGTTTAACCAGGCGTAACATGTGCTTCAGTTCTTCCCTTTTGGCGTGGCCGGAGGTATGAATATCGGAAACTTTTTCATAAATTACATCCGCACCCATTCTATAGAGGCTGTTTATGACCGAGGTGATGGCCTTTTCATTCCCGGGAATAAATCGAGAAGAGAGAATAATTGTATCGCCCTTTTTGATTTTGATGCCCTTGTGTTCACCGCGGGCCATCCTCGTGAGAGCTGACATAGGTTCCCCCTGGCTTCCCGTGGTGATGACGGCAATGCTGCGATCCGGAAACTGGTCTATTTGTTTCTCTTTGATCTCCATATCAGCAGGTATGCTGAGAAATCCCTGGTTGCTGGCCAAATTGACATTGGTGACCATGCTTTTTCCGTTAAAGACGACCTTCCGGCCAAATTGCGAAGCAATTTCAATTACCTGGCGGATTCTGGAAATGTTGGATGCAAATGTGGCGACAATAACTCTACCCTGGCAGGCCTCAATAATGCCTTTTAATGTTTTCCTTACTTCCCTTTCGCTGAGTGTGAATCCTTCCTTTTCCGCATTTGTGGAATCCGAAAAAAGGACAAGGACCCCCTTTTTGCCGTAATGGGCAAAACGTTTCAGGTCTGTAAACTGGCCTTCTACTGGTGTGGGATCTATCTTGAAATCGCCGGAGTGCACAAGTACTCCTTCGGGCGTATCAATCGCAAGGCCGATTCCATCCACGATGCTGTGGTTTACCGAAATGTATTCCATTTTAAAGGGGCCGACCCTGGTAATATCTCCCGGCTTTATTTTTCGAAGATCCGCCTGGTTCAATAAATTGTGTTCTTTGAGTTTTTCCTCCAAAAGCGCCAAAGTAAAACTTGTACCAAAGACTGGAACTGAAAATTCCTTAAGGAAAAAGGGCATCGCACCGATATGATCTTCATGACCATGGGTCAGGATGACGGATTTTACTCTCTTTATTTTTTCCTTGAGATATTGGAAGTCAGGGATCACCAGATCAATCCCCGGCATATAGTCATCGGGAAACATTAGACCGGCGTCTATTACCAGGATGTGCCGGCCGTACTCGATGACCATCATATTCAGTCCGATCTCTCCGAGACCACCCAGAGGTATAATTTTCAGCATTTTTGTCCTGTCCAGTGTGCTACAAGCCGTCTTTAAGATAAATCCGCCTGAGGTTTCCATGCGGTCCGTTTCAGGAGGATCCAGACTATTTTCTTGAATAAACAATAGCTTAACCCTTTAGTAACGATCAGTCAATAGGGAATACACCCTTATCAGCCAATAAGGAGGCAAATCGCCTTGATTTCGGTTTTTTCTTTGTGCTAAGGTGCATTATCTAATACCTGAATCTTGTATAAACAATCTTAAAAGAGTTGAGAAAAAACGTAAATACTCACCTA
This sequence comes from uncultured Desulfobacteraceae bacterium, assembly GCA_964513115.1. Taxonomy (GTDB): domain Bacteria; phylum Desulfobacterota; class DSM-4660; order Desulfatiglandales; family Desulfatiglandaceae; genus JAFDHL01. The sequence goes on from CAZENC010000076.1 coordinate 2,914, forward strand.
GTCAGGATGGAGGTGTTTAGACTGAAGGGGAAATAGTCTTCAGCCCCGCCTGCCGGATGGCGGGCAGGCTTCAGCCTAAATAACCTGAGTAGTTACGAAAAAACATAATTTTATCTACTTATCTAGGACCGGGGCTTAGCAAGGATTTCATAAGGTCTAAAACCCACGAGTCTTTATTGGTGCCACGATCAGGGCGAAAGGAGGGCAAGATATGGCAGGCGTGAACAAGGTGATACTGGTTGGAAGACTGGGGAGAGATCCGGAGGTGAGATATACGCCCAGCGGCGCGGCAGTAGCCAATTTCAGCATTGCCACATCAGAGGAATGGAAAGACAAAGACACGGGCGAAAAACAGGAACGAACCGAATGGCATAAGATCGTGGCATGGAGACGTCTTGGAGAGATCTGCGGGGAATACCTTCATAAGGGCAGTCAAGTTTATATTGAGGGGAGGTTGCAAACAAGGCCCTGGGAAGACCGTGACGGGAACAAGCGGTATACTACCGAAATAGTCGCTCAAGCAATGCAGATGTTGGGCCCTGCAGGTCAAGAGGGCAGGGCGGAGTCAACAGGTGAGCGCCATCCCGTGGAGGAACCCATCGGCATCCCGGAAGATGATATCCCTTTTTGAACTTATAATTGCTTGATCTGTAGCCTCCGGGCCTCCGGCCCGAAGATCGCGGTCAGAGAGAGGTGGCGGACTTAAGTTTGAAGGGGAATGCAACTATGTTTTCTCTTCATCTATTTCTTTTCCTTCTTCAGGGGTCGTTATTTTTTCCGGTGATTCGTGAGTGGCCTTTTTGAAATTTTTAATTCCTTTTCCTATCCCACTGCCTATCTCAGGAAGCTTCCCCGCCCCGAAGATGATCAGGATAATGATCAATATAATAATCAATTCCGGCATGCCTATCCCAAACATTGGTATTCCTCCCCTTGAACGATTTCCGGTTGATGCTGCTTTTAAGTCATCAGCCGGAAACGGTGTGCAAATTTATTTGGTCTTTCAATTACCAATCAGCGATTGCTAATTGTCAAGTTCTTCGATTAGCTGTTCGAATTCGACGGAATCTTTGAACTCTTTTATGGCCTGCTGAAAATCGAACCAGACAGACCACAATTTCACCCATTCCCGGTTATGCCAGAAGATATCGGATTCGTTTTTACCCTTTTTCATTTCCATGTACTCTTTAAATTCGGCGCGGCAACTCTCACACAGATAAAAATTGGAGGGAGAGGAGGGCGATACGTAGGGTGAATCGGCGGTGTTAAGATGATATCCGCACATGGCGCATTTAAAATGGCACGAAGAGCACTGTACAATCCTTTGAAGCGTTTCCATCTTTCCTCGATGGATCTCTGCCTGCAGTTTCCGCTTCTTGCCTTCAAGTCGATTAGTGATGTTCAGGACTTTGTTCATGGATATGTGATGCCCTATTGCTTTGCCCTGTATGGCGCATGGAGAATGAAAGCCTACTTACGTTTTCGGTTTCGAATTATTAAAACCGTATCACATCAAGCGTGTTTTTGATTTTATCATCAAGCCTGTACAGAGTCAAGAGGAGTCCGGACAATGTCAAGCCTTTCCCATAACCATGGATGCCGTCTTGCCAACGGACCCGAGGTCCAGGGCAACTGTAATTCCGGCATCCTGAAGGGCCTTTATTTTATTTTCGGCCTTGCCCTCACCGCCCGAGATAATCGCCCCTGCATGGCCCATTCGTCTACCGGGAGGTGCTGTCTGACCTGCTATGAATGCAATGACAGGCTTGTTAAATTCCTTCTGAATATAGTAGGCCGCTTCTTCTTCCGTAGTACCGCCGATCTCTCCGATGAGAACCACACCTTTTGTTTCAGGGTCCACCTTAAATCTTTTGAGATGATCGATAAAGGTGGTGCCGATAATGGGGTCACCGCCAATACCAATGCAGGTGGACTGTCCAAAACCTGCCCTCGTTAATTGATCGACCACCTCATAGGTAAGGGTCCCGCTCCTTGAAATGACCGCCATTTCACCCGGCCTGTGTATGGGGCCCGGCATAATGCCCACCTTGGTTTTTCCGGGAGATATAATACCTGGACAATTGGGGCCTATAAGGACCGAGTTTTTATCCTTTAAAAAGCTGGCTACATTGACCATGTCAAGTATGGGAATGCCTTCCGTAATACACACAATGACGCTCAGGCCTGCGGATGCCGCTTCCATGATGGCATCACCTGCAGACGGGGGAGGAACAAAAATACAGGAGACATTTGCGCTTTCTTTTTCAACAGCCTCATATACCGTGTTAAAGACCGGTACGCCGTCAATCTGTTTGCCTCCCTTTCCCGGTGTAACCCCTGCAACAACCGCCGTACCGTAATTGAGCATCTGTTTCGTATGAAAAGTTCCTTCGCGTCCCGTAATGCCCTGTATAACCACTCTGGTTTTTTCATCTACGAGTATGCTCATAATCAACCTTTATGAAATCGCTGCGTGATTTCATGAAACGTTCCGCTTCGCGGCACTTTCAAAACAGCGCAGCCCGAATACCCCATGCTGTGCGCGGGGATGAACGGTTAATTTGCGAGTTTGCTTAGGCTTAGCCTCACAACCGCTAAGGCTTCTCGCAATGACATTACGAAACAGCCTCTTATAGGCATAGATTATTGTCGGGAAAATAAATGATTATTCTGCTTTTGAAACCTGTTTTGCAACCAACTCAGCGGCTTCTGTAAGATTATTTGCCAAAAGGAATTTCAGGTCGGAGTTTCCAAGTATCTCTCTCCCTTCTTCCTCGTTCGTGCCCTCCAACCTGACTATCAAGGGTACCCTGATACTCGTTTTTTTTGCTGCAGCCAAGATACCCCTGGCCAGTACGTCGCACCTCAAAATTCCGCCAAAAATATTAATGAGGATCGCCTTAACCCGTGTATCCTTGAGAATGATTTCGAGACCCTTGGAGACCATCTCCTCGCTGGCTCCTCCACCAATATCCAAAAAATTTGCAGGTTCCGCACCAGCCATTTTTATGACGTCCATGGTCGCCATTGCCAGACCCGCACCGTTCACCATAGCCCCAATATTGCCGTCCAGGCGAATGTAATTGAGATGGTATTTCTCCGCCATAAACTCGAGGGGATCCTTTTCCCTGCTATCATCGAGTTCTAAGAGTTCCTTATGCCTGAAAAGTGCGTTGTCATCAATATTGATTTTGGCATCCAGCGCCATGACCCTTCCGTCCTTAGTGGTTGCGAGCGGATTGATTTCAACGAGCGAGCAGTCAAGTGTCAGGAAGATCCTGTACGCATTTTCCATGACAGAAACAAAGCTCCTTATGGCCGCGGGCGAGGCGGGAGGGTCCAGCCTGTAAATCAGGTTTCTTGCCTGGTAGGGCATCCACCCGACCACAGGATCAACATGCTCCTTGAGGATAAGTTCCGGGGATTGAGTGGCGACTTCTTCTATATCCATCCCCCCGGCTTGGCTGAAAATAACAATTGGTTTGGCAATAGATCTGTCAATGGCTATACTCAGGTAATACTCCCGGTCGATATCTATCCCTTCCTCAATGAGTACCTGGTTTACTACGACGCCGTCGGGCCCTGTCTGTTTTGTTATCAGAGGTTTTCCGAGGAGGGACTCTGTTGCAGTGACTACCTCATATGGGTAATGCGCAATCTTGACACCACCCCCTTTTCCTCGACCACCGGCGTGTATCTGGGCCTTTATCACCCATGGGGGGCCTTTTATGATCTGAACCACCTTGGTGGCCTGATCGGAGTTTGTTACAAGCTGACCGTTTGGGATAGGTATCCCTGATTTTCCAAGGATGTCTTTGGCCTGAAATTCATGTAATTTCATTATGTTGATATGCTCCGGTCTCTAATACCTGCTTAATATCCCGGTAAAAACTCGGGGCTGGCTACCAAGGATTTCCGTAAAAAACAGGTGGTTTTCACAGTATTTATTATCCTTCAATTCAATTGTCAAGCTGGACGGGTTTAAATAGTTTCATACGATAATATCTCAGTTCCTCGATGGATTCTTTTATATCGCCCAATGCAAGATGTGTTTTCTGCTTTCGGAAAGGCGGAAGGGAGGGATACCATCTCCTGGCCAGTTCCTTGATTGAGCTTACATCGATATTACGGTAGTGTAAAAAGGCCTCAAGACGGGGCATTTGTTTTATCAAAAACCGGCGGTCCTGCCAGACAGAATTGCCGCAAAGCGGGCATTGTCTCTCGTTACAATATTGGCGGAGAAAATCCAATGTTTCCTGTTCAGCCTTCCGGCAGTTAAAGGACGAGGTCTTGACGCGATTCATAAGTCCTGATGATTGATGCTGTTTGTGACTCCACTCATCAATTGAAGAAAGAATACTTTCGGGATAATTTATTGCAATTTCAGGGCCTTGAGCAACGATATCAAGTTGATCATCGGTTATAATGGTTGCTATTTCAATGATGACATGCCTTTCAGGATCAAGCCCTGTCATTTCCAGGTCTATCCAGATAAGATATTTATCAACTTCTTTTTCAATTTTCATTTAGCATCACTCCTAAGTCAACGTTGACAGTCTCCTAAAAAGTCATTTTACCTGTCATTGCGAGCCCCGCATAGAGGAATAAACTCCGCGAATCAATCTCGCTCCTCGCAATGACGCACTTTTCTACTTTTTACGAGACCATCAAAATTTTCACCATGAAATAATTATTTCAATTCTGTCTATTTTTTAACGTAAATTTTCCATACTGACCAGAAGAATTTAGTACGGTTTTAAACAACAAAAAGACCTTTTAAACGATTTTCCTGGTTGTAAAGATCCTGATAACTGATATATAAAGCGTAACTAGTGTTTTTGTCCCAGAAATAACATGAGTAATTTAGCCAAGTTTGATAACCTCGTAAAAAGTCGCTCCGGGCCTTTTCACTCGGCGGGGAAGGGTGTCCCTTCCCCCGCCATTTGAAGTAGATTCAAATGGTTCCACCCTCATCCTCCCGTTTTACGGGATTGACGGACTTTTTACGAGTCCGTCAAGTTTTGTGTCTCGAAAAACTGCGTTTAAAATCCGAAATTCGAATATCTAAGCTCGAAACAAATCCGAATGTCAAAATTTTCAATGACAAAGACAAGAAAACGATTAGACAGTAAATCCGCCCCGAAGGAGTTGGGCTGAGTCACCGCTAGGCAATGCGAATAAATCAAGGGATTGCTCGGAGGCGTAATGTGGTAAGTCGCACAAGGAATTCCGCAGATTGAAACAGGGATTGTGAAAAAGGGCTATTTATGGTTGGTAACCAACTACATGGGAGAAAGAAAAAGGTAGACCTGTAAAGCCATGTTATCTAATGGAAAAAGAGATTGTGAGATCTGGGCAATCGGTGGCGGAAAGGGAGGCGTAGGCAAGAGTTTTATTATCAGCAGTATGGGCAACTATCTGGCGTCAAAAGGTAAAAAGGTTGTTCTGATTGATGCGGATTTTGGAGGTGCAAATCTACACACTTTTCTTGGTATCAGCAAACCAAAGTTTACCCTGACGGATTTTTTTGACAATAAGTTGCCCCTTAATGAGCTTATCGTTGATAGCAATATCGAAAATCTGGGACTGCTGATCGGCACAATCCGTTCACTGGCCCCTGATAGCATTAAATACACGCAGAAGCTCAAACTTTTCAGGCATGTTGAGGGACTTGATACCGATTATATCCTCATTGACCTTGGAGGCGGAACACAATTTAATACGATTGATACATTTCTACTTGCTGACAAGATGTTAATTGCAGTTGTTCCCGAAATAATAGCAATAGAAAACGTGTATTATTTCCTCAAAAATATCCTTTTCAGGAAACTTGTAAATGCGCTCGGCACCCACGGCCTAAAACATATTGTTAGGGATGCCTGGCAAAACAGGGGAGAGCATAATGTAAAAAACTTCAAGCAACTCATTGATCATTTAACGGGTGTGTCGGAATCAATCAGGCAAATAATTACTGAAGAGTTGTCCCGTTTCACGATTTATATTATCTTAAACCAGATCAGGACCAGAGAAGATGTAATGATTGGAAATTCCGTAAAGAGTATCTGCATAAAATACTTTGGCCTCAATGCTCAATACGTCGGATACATTGAACATGATGACTTTATCTCCAGGTGCATAAACAAAAGGCGGGCTTTTATGGAGACGTACCCGACATCGCGTTGTGCCAAAGAGATAGAAAGGCTTACTGAGAACCTTTTAGAGGGGAGGCAGTTAGGTATTAAGACTCAGACATGAACAGGGAAGAATACAATAAATATTTTGAGATCCTTGAAATTTCACCTGATTCGTCATTAACGGAGGTAAGAAGAGCATATTTGCATCTGAAAGACCTGTATTCAAAAGCCTCAATTGTGACATTGCCCGTTGAAAATGAAATTTCGGATAATTTCAACGAACAAATACTTCTACAGATTGAAGATGCTTATATGAACCTGTTATCCCTGTATAAAGAGGAAGGTAGCACTCCGGAAAGAGACATCAAGAATATTATATCGGAGGTTATCATTTTTAATGGGCCGGCAATAAGGGAGATAAGGGAAAGACTTTCCATTGATTTGCGTGATGTTGCCCTTGTGACAAAGATACAGATGCAGCACTTAGAGAATATCGAGCTTGAAAAATACGAGTCCCTCCCCGTTGAGGTATACGTCAGGGGGTATGTGACAAGCTATGCCAAGTATTTATCCCTTGACCCTAAAAAGGTGACGGATGATTACATGAACGAATATTATGTGTGGAGAGAGGCTCAGAAAGAAAAGAAGAAAAAACGGCGATAGCTGACGTCCCTATATTATTGATATTGCTGTGAAAAGATTTCTCGCAAAACTGGGTATCCTTGCTGGGATGCTTTTAGGTCTCCCGTTTATAGGTGTGCTTCTGGCCGGTTTTCCTATGGACCGGTATCTTGAATTTCCCCCCGAGACGGAGTATGTCACACACACGTCTTTTTCATGGGTCGTTTTTGTAATCTACGGCCTTTTCATTTTTGCGACGATATTTCCCCTGCTGTTGAAAGGGATACAGGCCGTCAGGCGGGCAGAGACCAAGAGTTCAATTTTAAGTCCTTTTCCCTGGTGGGGGGGTCTCGGAATTCTGACAGGTTTGATCTCCTGGGTCCTCGCGTGGACACGTTTCCCGTGGTTTGAAATATTTCAGCCCTACACTTTCACCCCTCTCTGGCTCTCCTTTATCCTCGTCATAAATGCCTTGACACACCGTCGAAAGGGCCGTTGCATGATGCTTGATCGCCCGGCATTTTTCCTGCTGCTTTTCCCTACAAGTGCCGCCTTCTGGTGGTTTTTTGAATACCTGAACCGGTTTGTTCAGAACTGGCATTATGTGGGTGTCCGGTTTGATGCATGGGAATATTTCTGGTATGCAACCCTGCCTTTTTCTACGGTCCTCCCTGCGGTCCTGGGTGCCAGGGAATGGATCCTTACTTTTTCATGGGTTGAGAAAGGATTTGCAAGGTTTTTTCCTGTTTCGGTTTCAAAACCCAATATCCTGGCCTGGGCTGTTTTGGTTGTATCAGGGGCCGGGTTGGCGGGCATCGGTATTTGGCCTGATTATCTCTTTCCTCTCCTCTGGGTATCCCCTCTCCTCATCATTGTCTCTCTCCATGTCATTATGGGAGAAAGCCATATCCTTTCAGGAATTAACGAAGGCGACTGGCGTCTGGTTGTATCTTCAGCCCTGGCAGCCATGTTTTGCGGATTTTTATGGGAGATGTGGAACTTTTTCAGCCTGGCCAAATGGGAATACAGCCTCCCTTTTGTCCACCGCTATCAAATTTTTGAGATGCCTATCTTGGGGTATGCAGGGTATTTGCCTTTCGGGCTGGAGATTGCCGCGATAGAGAAGATGATGAATACCCATGGCCAATATGACGGCAGACAAACTGGCCCAGGATATTATGAAAAGCCGTTCTGATTTCTGCTTTTTCAATTCCTAAAAAACCGATATAATTCAAACTCTGCATTCCACCAAAGTTGTGTGCTGATTTTATCACCGGAGGATTTTCTAATGGCCGGAAAACCACCATATGAGGGATTAGAGCAAAAGGTCAAAGAGTCATAAAAAGAAGTGAAGAGCAACAGGTAGGCTGAAGATAAAGGCCAAATTTAAACTTGATATTTAAATTTGCCCATGCTGAGTCACTGAACAGATGGCGAGCTTTAAAAAAATCCTTGACTTAGTCTATAACTTAGTCTACCTAATTTAATATAGGAGGCGAGAAAACATGCCGACAAAGATTAATATTCATGAAGCAAAAACGCACTTTTCCAAGATTCTGGCTCGAGTGAGAAATGGTGAGGAAATCATTATTGCCAAGGCCGGCGAACCGATTGCCCGCATGGTTCCTTTAGTAAACAGAAGAAAGCTACGTGTTGCCGGAAGTGCCAAAGGAAAAATTACCATAGCACGGGATTTTGATGCACCATTACCGGAATCTATTTTAAAGTCGTTTGA
>CAZENC010000077.1:0-11396 GCA_964513115.1 uncultured Desulfobacteraceae bacterium
ATTTGAATTCACAGCGTTTTCCCTTTTATTCTTTCAACTAAATTGGAGATGATCCAAACAAAAAGATAAAGCAAGATCCGTTAAGATTGAGAAAATGGGATTTCAAAATATGGCTATAGGTATGCAAAGATCGGAGACCGTAAGCAAGAAAAAATCAGTTTCTTTACTAATGGAGAAGTTTTTTTTCTTGACTTACTTTCTCATAGGCGGCTACCCGATTAGACGAATCATGTGGCGATGCCTGCTTTCACAAGCAGTTCTTGTATCAGTCGACGATATCTTGACTTCATGTCGTCAATGTCAATTTGGGGAGTAATGTACGTGCGATCATGTGCGGCGGTATCTCCAAGTTGCTTGACCTCCCGCATAGTCTTTGGCGCGTTGCGAGAAAGAGATACGTTAGAATCGGAAGTTATGTGCGAAATGAGTCTATCCAGCATGTAGAATACGCCCCCGGACTGTATCTCGTGATGTTTCTTCTCATGAATGTATATCTCGATGATCAACGATTCCATCAGCCGGCGCAGGAGTATCGCACTGGCATCATACATCCCATAATTATAGGCTGCGTTTATCTGGTAAACCATTTGCTCCAAGTAAGTTCGTGTGCCAGCAACCCACTCGGGAGGAACAACATGCTTGGTAACAGAGACTTTCTTTAGAGCGAGTGTCAAGCAAAAAAGGCCTTTTTAACGAAATTTAGACAAATTTTGATTTAATGCACAAAAATATGTGCATAAAAATATCAAATGAACAAAAAAATGTGCACTATGCACAGAAAATTGTGCAAAAAAAACAAAGGATATGAAATGCACAGAAAATTGTGCAAGAGTATATGCAGAGTTGAATAAATGGGGAGAGAAACAGTCTGTTTTATAACTAGACTGTTACTCTCAGGGCTTCTTGCGCTTCGCGGGGTAATTGGATGAGGAGAAAATAGGACTCTGGATAGAGATAATCTTCACCTGATTCATCAATTGTAAAAATGGATCCCCAAAATACTGTCGTTTCATTATTCACCCCTTAGTGGCTTTTTAAACCAAAGTTTTTTTCGATTGGGAGAAAATCTTTATCATTATGGAGAAGTGGGATTTCGTTTTCAATAGCGATAGAGGCAATCATACAATCCAAAGATTTTCTTATCGTAATACCTTTCCGACGAAGTTTACGATAGATCTCTGCTGATCGTAAAAAAGAAGAATACCGCATTGGTAAAAATATTAATGAGCTAAATAAGTCCCGAGTACGCCTAAATTCACTATCTTTTTTAATTCCTTGAAGCACCTCGGTTAAAATGATTCCGCAAATGCAGATATCTTCTCTATCAATAATGAGATTTTCCAGTTTTTTTACATGGGGATAAGAGTTCGCAGAAAAAAAATCTATCCATACTGTAGTGTCAACCAGAACCATCATGACTTACGATCCTGACGCCATTTATCTAAGTTCCCTTCCCAATTGATATTTCCCTTGAGTTCAAGAATTTTTATCTGGTTTTCATGCCTAAGTAACTCTCTTAATGCATGATCAATTATAGCCTTCCGCGTCTTAATACCGGTAGCTTTAATACAATCTTCTACAAGATTATCATCTAAAACAACATTTGTACGTTTCATAATATCCCTCCAAAATGTTTTTATACACATTATATCATTTTTTTGATGTATTGCAATGGGATATTTGTTCGAAGATAACATTAATATTATGATGCTGCGTTGTGGTAATTATATTATCCTAACTCGGGGCCACAAATTGCATACTCCCTTTCCCTTTGTTTTGGGATATAATTGGTCTTGTAATACATCCTCGTTAAAATTCGCTGTTCTTGAAAGCCAAGAGAACCCAACCATTTCAGGAGTTTTTTCTTCTTCTGCGGAACGTCAATGACAACTGACCGGCCGGCCAACCTACTCATGGCCGCTGACAACATTGTCTTTGCGTCTTGGGTTGTTAATGCTATTACCGGACCCAAGTGATTACGTTTTACCCCATCCCTTCTAAGACAGTATGCGGCAATCCGGCCGTCTCTCTCGAGTTTCAATGCCTTGTCCGGGTATGTTTCAAGGATTAATTCAATCAAATCCGTTCGATCCGCTCCAAACACCTCTTTATCCAGATCGGCGATCTTCTGAATGTCATGCGGGCTTAATGGAGTGAATGTCCCGCTATGGGTTATCTGTTGTTCCGGAAGGGGGGAGATCGTCATTCGAGAAATTGTATACTCCTCTTCAAAACCCAACTTGATGTAAACTTTTCTGCCGACAGGGGTTGCATCAAGCTTGATAATCTTACATCCTTTCAATCTTTTAATGTTGTCTTTCAGGAGAAAACTGCCTATTCCTTTTCTTCGATATTTTTCGTTAACCAGCATCATCCCGATCCATGCCAGTTCATTGGAATAGTTGAGTGCCGTAACGGTCCCTATAACTTCCCGGTCAGACACAGCCACAAGGCAAGTCTCAGGGGAAAGCCTTAACAGGATCTCCCAATCCTGTTCTGTTTGATTCCAGCCCTCAGAATTTTTCAGGCGCATTGCCTGTTCAATATCTCTTTTTTGCATGGGCCGGATTTTGACCGAAGGTCCTATCGTTTTCATGAAATTCCTGTCTTATTTTTATATTGGGGTCCGATCCCAATTAAAATTAATTTTTCATGACGTGGCGAGTTTCTTTGCGACCTTTGCGACATGTTCGCCCTGGTAACGCGCTCCGGCAAGTTCATTGTCGCTTGGAAATCGACTGCCATTAGCGCCTGCAATTATCGACGCCCCATTCAGGTCATTCCTTATAAAGATTATAATCGGGATAATATTTTTTAGCACATTCAGGACAAACACTGTGGCTAAATTCAGCACTGGAATGTTCCCGTAAATAGCTTTCAATCCTATTCCAGTAGCCCTTGTCATCACGAATTTTTTTGCAGTGACTGCAAATGGGCAGCAATCCGCTTAGTTTTTTTACTTCGGCAAGCGCGTCTCGCAGTTCCTTGATCAATTTTTCTTGTTCATTTTCCGCCAGCTTTCGGTCTGTGATGTCATGTGCAATACCCCGGAACCCGATTGGCTTGCCATTTTCGTCCCGCATCAGGCAAGCAAACAACTCATGAAATCCTCGATTCCCATCTTTTCTAATTACTTCATAGCCGTATTTTCTTATTGTCTTTCCTGTTCTGTAGATTTCGTTAAAGAGCTTATACATATCCTTGGCGGTTCCTGGAGGCATATAATCACTGTATTTCATTCCTTTAAGTTCTTCTTTAGGATAACCAAGGATTGAAGATAATGAATCGTTAAAGAATTTAAAGTTACCTTCGAGGTCAGTCTCAAAGTATGCCTCTTCTATACTTTCGAGGATGGTTTGGTATCTTTCTTTTTTCTCCCGAATCTGCTCCTTGGCCTGCTTCCCTCCGGTGATGTCGTGTATCCTCTGCCCCAATTCTTCATTTATTGGTTCTTTAGTCATTTTTTACTCCTAAAACTTGGGTGATCTAATTTTTCTCATTGGAAGGAACACTACATTGAAAATTGAGCATTATGAGTAATGTGCATTATACAAACGCCATTACTCAATTTTTAATCCATATAACGCCCCGCATCACAGGCGCGCTCCTCAGCGGCGAGGTACGAGCCGTCCCTTGCAGCAGCAAGGCTATATTCTTGAAATTCGATTTAAATAAAGACTGCTGGAGACACTTTAAAACGTTTGCTCAACATTTTTATTTGACGAACATTTAGCTGACGTTTACCGGATATAATTTCTGATACAACTCCCTGGCTACCGATTTCTGACAGATCTGATTGTTTCAGACCATGTTCTTTCATCAAAGCATTCAGAGCATCTATCGGATTGGCCTCTATCTCTTTAATATATTGGGATTCATATGTTTCAATCAGGCTACCAATCGTCTCCATCAAAGAAGTTAAGGGATGGTTCTCATTATTTCCCACTTCATCAATAAGGCTGTCAAGGAGATTGACCAATTTACGGTAGTCTTTTTCATTATGTGGCACAGAAAATATGGGCTGGATATCAGGCCAAACCTTCGCAATTTCTTTAAGTTGGATATTCATTATTTCCTCCAAGATCCTCGATCATATTCTTTATGGGTAAGAATATGCCGGATATAAATCCGATGAGTATTATAGTGTATGGCTGCAATCAAACGGGCTTTATTGCCACCAATATTAAAAACCGTTAAATTGCTGACTTTATCAGCACTCGGAAAAGTTTGCCGAAGTTCGGTAAATGAGTTGAAATTAGTACGTTTGACGATCCGATACCAAGATTTAAGTGTAGTAGAACAATCAGGATGTTTTTTAGCAAATTCAAGTAAGCGCTTTCGAGTGATGATGTGCATATGGGGAAGGTATCTCACAATGAGATATTTGTCAATTAAAAAAGATAACCGACCTGTCCCGGCATAGCATCAATGCGAAGGCGGAACTGCCCCATCGAAGCTTCAACCCTCCGTAGCCTTGCTACTGCGGAGCTTCGGCGCAATTGGGCTTTGATACCCCGTAGCTTGCTGCGTGGAGCTTCATTTTCCAGGTTCATCCTAATTTTGTCAAATGATTAGACATGATCCTGTTGTTTCCCGTTAATATATTATAATAGTTGCTGAGGACCGGTTTGACTGGAAGGAAAATTTGGGATAAAGAAACGATTCTGGATATTGAATGCCGGATTTTTGAAATATGATGCAAGATACATAGGACAGAAAATAGATGAGGGGGATGGTTTATGGATCTAAAGGGTCATAGGGCGCTGATTACCGGAGCAGGGCAGGGGATTGGTAGGGCCTGCGCAGAGGTTTTTGCCTCAAGAGGTGCAGACCTGGTCCTTTTTGACAAGAATTGCGAGACCCTTGATGAAGTGGCTGGGAATCTGGGTAAAAAAGGGCAGAGGGTCACAGCCGTCACGCTGGATTTGACTGATATGGACAACCTTCGATCAGAGGTGGAAAAGATCAGTAGCACCGGAGTGATAGATATCCTGGTAAATAATGCCGGATTCGACAGGCCCGGCACGACGGCCAGGATAAGCAGCAAAGGATTCGAGGAAGTTTTGGGAATCCATTTGACGGTGCCTTTATTACTTATACAGTTGCTGCTTCCGTCCATGAGATCTTCGGGATGGGGCAGGATTATAAACATCAGTTCCATTTACGGTCTTGTCGGCGGGAAAGGGGAGGTGGCCTATTCAACGGCTAAGGCGGGTGTTATCGGATTGACGAAATCGGTTGCAAGGGAGGCCGGTCGGGACGGCGTAACCGTAAATGCCGTTTTACCCGGTTTGATCCGTACTCCCACGATAGAAAAAGTCATGGCAGCGAGGTTCAAAGAGGAGATTATTGCGAACACCCCGTTGTATCGCATTGCCGAACCGGAAGAGGTGGCCAAGGTGATTGCGTTTCTGGCATCAGACGATGCATCATATATAACGGGTGCGGCCCTGCCTGTTTCAGGGGGATGGGGGATTTAATGGAGGTATAAGGTGTAAGGCTGAAGGCTGAAGGTGGAAGGCTTAAGTCATAAGGCGCAAGATGCAAGGCATAAGGGATTTAAATGAATTCTACAGATTTGAAGTCTAAGAACTATCGGGACGGGGTGAAGGATGAACTGGAAGGGTTGAGCAAATCCATGGGTTTCAGATATGTTCCCCGCAAGGAATTGGAGGACCGGCTGACCAGGCTCAGGGCCGGTATGGAAGAAAAAGGCATCGATGCCTTCCTGGTAGTTCAGAAGATGGACTATTACTACTTTTCCGGGACTACCCAGGATGGTATGCTCTTTGTGCCCCTGGATGGAAAACCCATATTGATGGTAAAAAGGGAGCTTGAAAGGGCCAGGGTGGAATCGAGGCTGGATGAAATTGTCGGAATAAGGTCTGTCCGGGAACTTCCATCCCTGATCCGGGACCATTCGGGCGGCCTTCCCAAGACATTGGGCCTGGAGTTGGACATCCTGCCCGTGAGTGATTATTTTAAATACAGTGACCTGTTCCCGGGAACAACATTGAAGGATGGGTCCCCAATTATAAGAGACATTCGCAAGATCAAATCCCTTTTCGAAATCGAACTTATGAGGGTTGCCGGGGATATAGGCAGGAAGACTTATGAGGAAGGCAGGAACATACTCAGGGAGGGGATGACCGAAATCGAGTTTGCGGGTCGACTTGAAACCGTGGCCAAAATGCACGGGCACGAGGGGCTTCTCAGGGTCAGGTCTCTCAACTACGAGGCCTACACATGGCACGTGCTGAGCGGCTACAGCGGGGGTATCGTTAGCCAGTCGGATTCTCCCATGGGGGGAATAGGGCTTTCGCCAGCCTTTCCCGTGGGGGCGAGCCTGAAGGTCATGAGGGTCAATGAGCCCATACTGGTGGATTTTGGAACTTGCTATCACGGGTATCAGGCGGACGAGACACGTATGTTCTCAATCGGTGAGATGCCAGGGAAATTTGTAGATGCTTACAAGGCATGTCTAGAAATCCATGATGCCGTTCTTGAGGAAACCCGACCGGGCTCGGATTGCGAGTCTATATTCAAAAAGACCCTCGGGCTGGCAAAGAAGTTGGGCTACAGCGACAAATACCTTGGGCCGCCCGGGCTCCAGACCAGTTTTGTCGCCCACGGGATCGGCCTGGAGCTCAATGAGTTCCCTTTTCTGGCACGGGGGCATTCCTATCCCCTGGAGGAGGGAATGACATTTGCGGTGGAACCCAAGATTGTTTTTCCCGGAGAGGGTTCAGTGGGGATTGAGAACACCGTGGCAGTCACGCGGGAAGGCTGTGAAATACTTACGCCGTTAGGACAGGAGATATTTGTGGTATGATAAATGGCATAGGCGCAAGGCACAAGGCTCAGGGCATAAGGGAAAAGATATCAGGTTTCCTTGCGCCTTAAGCCTTAAGCCTTTGGCCTTTAGTAACTGCTCAACATGTTCGGGCAGATTTGATAAACGAAGCATAACTTAGACACTTATTGGGGATTTTAAATGCCCAAAGAAGAAGGAATTGTCAAAGAGGCAACAAGCAAAAAGGCGGTAGTTCGCGTAATGAAAACTTCCGCCTGCGATCACTGTGGGTCCCGCTCATCATGCCACATGCTGTCTGACAGGGAAATGATAGTTGAAGTGGCCAATGATCTTAAGGCCAAGGAGGGGGATCATGTCGAACTAAGGGTGCCTCCGGGCTCCCTGTTGAAGCTTTCCCTGCTTGTCTATTTTCTTCCTGTGGTATTGTTAATAATCGGTGCATATGTGGGAGGGGCGTGGGCAAAGTCTTTTGATTTTCAACCTACCGTGGCTTCCATAATCGGCGCAGGTTTGGCCATGGGGTTCGCATTCTACTTGTTGAGATGGTTTGACAGGGGCGAACGGGCAAGGGGCGACTATCGACCCAGGATGACGCGTATCCTGTTTAATGAATCGTCTTCCCCTCAACCCGGCGATAGCAAATAAGCCCGCACTGAAGGCATCGCTTGGCTTCCGTAACGGCCTGCTCTTCTGAAAAACCCAGCGCAATTTCCGCGGAAGGATCAGCGACCTGTTCTTCCTGATTGAGTTCAGGCATTGTCTGCCTGGGCAGTTCAGCGACCGGTTCTACCTGATCCAGGCTCAACACCCTTGTATGTGTGCGGATCATATTGGCGGGTGCCTCCAGGGGTTCATCGTTCAGAAACCTTTGAACCGAGCCGGCCGCACGTCGTCCTGAACCGATAGCTTCCACGACTGCCTTGTAGTCGGCCATTACTTCTCCGGGCCGGAAGATACCGATGTCTTCTTCTGCAGAGGGGCCAGGATAAGGGATAAGCGTCTCCCATGGTACCGGCTCCGGGATTTCCGCTTCCTCATCCTTTTCCTCCCCTTCTTTCCGGACTACATAGATGAGTTCGGGAAAGCGTCCTGCACCGGTCAGCAGGGTGTCCACTGGAAGAAGTTCTTTTTCTATATGGGTTTCCTCTTCATCTGAATCCATGATGTGTGCGATTTCCACATGACTTAAATTTGTCCCTTCACCATGCATACGTGTCACGGCGCTCTGGAAATGGAATTTAATGCCCTCTTGCTCTGCGGCGCTTAATTCCTCTTTGGATAACGGGGAATGCTCAAGAGAGCTACGGACAACAATATAGACATTCTCCGAGCCTTTTTGCAGGGCTGTTCTGGCAGCCGCAAGACCGGACCTGCCACCGCCGAGAATCATGACATTTTTTCCGGCCGGCGAAGCCTTGCCCGCCTTCTGGTTCAGCATGTAATCAATCAGGAGCTGGACCCCGGGCAGGTCTTGTCGAGACCCATCTTTCATCCCGGATATCTGGCTGTCCCAGCCGCCGGTGGCTATGAATACGGCGGAAAATCCCTCTTTGAGTAAGGAGTCTATTGTAAAGTCCGTTCCGAGTCTTTTATTGGTGATCGCCTCGACTCCTGCATCCAGGATACCGTTGATTTCCCAGTCCAGCACGTCCCTGGGGAGCCTGTTTTCCGGAAGCCCGACGCGAAGTATCCCTCCCATCCGGGCGGTTGCCTCATATACGGTTGAGTCGTGCCCGAGACGGTTCAGAAGGTAGGCCGCTGTAAGTCCTTCGGCGCCACCGCCGACCACGGCTACACGCTTTTCGGTTTCCGGGGCCCTGGGCACATTGATGCGCTCACCGGAAGACCGCTCGTAGTCAGACACGAAGCGTTTCAGGTGATTAATTGCTACCGGGTCATCCACCAGGTTACGACGGCAATCATATTCGCAGGGGTGAACACAGATCCGGCCGCATACGGCAGGAAACGGGTTTGTTTCTTTTATGATCCGGACTGCCTCGGCATAGTTCTTCTCCGCAATCTGATGGATATATGCCGGGATATCAATGCCGGCCGGACAGGCCCTCTGACAGGGGGCGGTGCATTCATCAATGGTGTGTTCGGCCTGAATACGTCTTGTATGGGATGTAAGGGTAATAATATGTTTAGGGCATATGCGTTCGCAGGTGCCGCAACCGGTGCAACGATCCGGATCGACCACGGGCAGGTTATCAGGTCCCATGGAAAGGGCGTCAAACGGGCAGGCACGTACACATGTGCCCAACCCGAGACATCCAATGGGGCAGACTTTGGTTCCGCCGTTCAACAGAGCTGCTGCCCGGCAGTCATTTATTCCGTTATAAATATATTTGACATCAGCAACATGATAACCATATGTGCATCCGGGCATTGCTATATCAGGCTCCCGGGCCTCCAGTTTCACGCCCATTATTTCGGCGATCTCCTCGGCAATTTCCGGACCGCCTGCCACACAGGAGGAAGCTGAGGATTTTCCCGCAACAATGGCCGCTGCATTTGAGCTGCATCCCGGATATCCGCAACCGCCACAATTAGCTCCGGGCAGGGCCTCGTCTACGGCTTCGATCTTGGGGTCCACATAGACGTAGAATATCTTGGATGCCAGGGCCAGTCCTATACCGACAACAACACCCACTGTTCCCATTACAAAAATTCCACCTAACATGCCTAACATGTGGTTCCTCCTATTTATTTCCTCTTTGAAAACCACGTCGTGTGGGCGTGGTCAGAAGATTATCTATGATCATAGCCCCTTTCAGGGCTGAATCAAAGCCACACCTACACCATCCCCTTGAAGGCAAAAAATGCGAGAGACATCATACCGGCCCCTACCAGACCGATGG
This sequence comes from uncultured Desulfobacteraceae bacterium, assembly GCA_964513115.1. Classification (GTDB taxonomy): domain Bacteria; phylum Desulfobacterota; class DSM-4660; order Desulfatiglandales; family Desulfatiglandaceae; genus JAFDHL01. The sequence goes on from CAZENC010000077.1 coordinate 9,676, forward strand.
AGGTATCCTGAAGGGGTTTAGGGACCCTTGCAAGAAGGATGCGCTCACGAACTCCCGCAAACAGGACCAGGGCCAGCCCGAAACCGATTGCATAAGTGAGGGATGCAATAAGTGCCTGCAAAAATGAATACTCTTCCTTGATATTAATAAGGCATACGCCCATGACCGCACAATTCGTAGTAATGAGCGGAAGGAATATGCCGAGACCGGCGTAAAGGGCGGGGATGCTCTTTTTGAGAAACAGCTCGACAAACTGTACCAGCGACGCGATTACCAGGATAAAGGCCAGGGTCCTCAGGTATTCAACCTCGAACGTTTTCAGCAGCAGGTGATCCACTATCCAGGTGATTGCCCCGGCCAGGACTAAGACAAAAACAACCGCCATTGCCATGCCGGTGGCGGTCTCCATTTTCTTAGAGACGCCCAGGAAAGGACAGTTGCCGAGGTACTGGATCAAGAGGATGTTGTTTACAAAGATACAACTTACGGCCAGTAAAATGTAGTCGCCCATCTATTTTCTCCCTAAGTCAGATGATACGGTATCTGTTTCATCTATTAGTGCCATGGGTGTAGGCCTTTGGCGTCTACTTCTTGCCAAGCATATTCATAATACATAGCATAAGCCCAAGGCAGACAAACGCCCCGGGGGCCTCCACCAAAAAATTAAAAGGTTGAAACGAAGGGCCAAAGAGCTGAATAGAAACGCTTGTAATTGGAACTGTAAAGGTCCCGCTCCCGAAGACCTCCCTGAATAGGGACAGGGCTGTCAACGACAGCGTGAACCCGATTCCGATACCCAGGCCGTCCGCAAAAGAGGAGACAACACCGTTTTTAGCTGCAAAGGCCTCTGCGCGTCCAAGGACTATACAGTTAACAACAATAAGGGGTATAAAGATCCCCAGCTTTAAAAACAACGGGTAGGCAAACGCCTGCATCACCAGTTCTACTACGATAACAAATGTAGCTATAACCACTATAAAACATGCAATCCTGACATTTTTGGGTATGACATTTCTGAGTAGCGATATAAGGATATTGGAGCACACCAGCACAAAGGTTGTAGCGATTCCCATGCCAACGCCGTTTTCCACGGTCTTGGTAACCGCGAGGGTGGGACACAGCCCAAGGACAAGGCGGAACGGAGGTATTTCAGCCCATAGGCCCTTTGTAAATTCCTGAACAACGGTCTTTGCCATAACCAGATATCTCCCTGTTTTTTTATGTCTTGATTTTTTTCAGGATTTCGCTTTTCAGCCGGTCATAAATATCTGCCGAGACAACAACGGCGCCGCACACCCCGCGGGAAGTCATTGTTGCGCCACTGATTGCGTCAATCTTTCCACCATCGGCCGTCACCTTAAAGGGTTCCTTAATGGACAATCCCTTGAACTGTGAGCTTAAGTCCGGTTCACTCTTTGCTCTCGACCCCAGGCCGGGTGTCTCACTATGGGTTGTAACGCCGATCCCCACTATTTCATCAGTTTCCACGTTGACAGCGACTATAACCCCTATGTCGCCGCCGAAACCCTTTCCGAACGACTCAAAGGCAACAACACTTCTTTTGCCGTCAAATTCACCCACAAAAAAGCTTCGTTCATTATCTCCGTCCATAATCTTGAAACGGTCGGAAAGGGGATCATTTGAACAGCCCTCCATGATTTGTTTTATGGTAGGCCCTTTGACGAACTTGAGCTGCTGGTATTCAATCCGCTCCTGGGTTC
>CAZENC010000078.1:0-11265 GCA_964513115.1 uncultured Desulfobacteraceae bacterium
CAGTTCGGGGCCGCCGCGCACCACATTTTTATGTTGGTCCCCACCGGCCGCGCAAAAGAAATGGTGAACCAGGAGATTGACGCACTTGAATACGAAGAACTGCTGCACTGGTTCTATCAGATGAGAGACAAGGTCCCCCTGAGCCTGAAGGCAACTTGCGCTCCTCATTATTACAGGATTTTGCGTCAACAGGCCCGTGCCGGGGGAGAAAAGGTTGACTATGAAACCTATGGCCTTGATGCCGTGACACGAGGCTGTTTGGGTGGAACGGCATTCTGTTTTATAGGGAACAACGGAATTGTCCAGCCCTGTGGTTACCTTGAAGTTGAGTGCGGGGACCTGAGGAGCTCTACTTTCGAATCAGTATGGGAGGATTCGGAGATCTTCAACAGGCTCCGTGATTTTTCTGCATACAAGGGAAAATGCGGACGGTGTGAGTATCTCAGGTTTTGCGGGGGATGTAGGGCAAGGGCATACGAGGCCACGGGCGATTTTCTGGAAGAAGAGCCGCTGTGCGCCTATCAACCTAAGTCGGCAAATAGCAAATAGCCTTTTGGCCTATGATCCGTCATCCGTCAGCAGTCAAAAACTGTTCGAACGGGCCATGAATGAATCCTGCGGCCTTGAATGGATTGTTGGCTCGTCACAAGAAGCTAAGGTTTACGAGGTCTTTTCTTCGGTCCCGACAGTCACTCAGAAAAGACTTCATAGACCTGTTATGTTGGTCGATACTATTGTCTATAAATTATGGGCAGACATGATGGACGACACAGATAAAAAAATTCTTAATGAGATCCAGTCTGATTTTCCCATTTCCTCCCATCCCTTTCACGATCTGGGAAAACGGCTTGATTTGCCGGAATCCGATGTTCTCGAAAGGATAAGAAGGTTAAAAGAGGAAGGCATCATCAGGAGAATCGGTGGAAATTTTCACTCGGGCCTGCTCAATTTTACCAGTACTCTCTGTGCCGCCAGGGTGCCGGAGGAGAAGATAGAGCATTTCGTTAATACCGTAAATCATTACCCGGGCGTGACCCATAACTATCTCCGAAACCATGAATACAATATATGGTTTACATTTATTGCTGAGGATATGGCTTATATAGATGGTGCCCTGGAGAAAATATCTGAGGAAACGGGGGTAAAAGAGATCCTGAACCTTCCCGCGGTAAAGACATTCAAGATCAAGGTTGATTTTGAAGTTTAATCTTCGTATTCAGCAAGGATTCTTTCCTTTTCCTTCTCGGTCATCCTGCCCATTTCTACCAGCAGGTCCGCTATTCCGGCTTCCCGCAGCGCATCAATATCGATAATAGTTTCGTTGCTCTTTAACATCTTCTCCTTGGGGATACTGAACACGGTGTAACTGAGCGAGAATTTTGTTTTTTTGAGCAACACGGGTTTTTTCCCGAAAAAGATGAAGTGGTACCCCATGATAACATAAGCAATCCCTATTAGGATGCCCCAGAAAAGTACTCTTTTTAGAAATACCATGCTAAACACCTCTCAATCACTGCTTAATGGCTTAATATCGTGACTGCTCATGTAGTCAGGCTAAACAACCTGAGTAATTACATTAATTCTAACTCAATAATAAGTGTTGTGTCAATAAGCCGGATGATGAGCCTTTGCTGCTTGACAGCCTAGACCCTTCATCCGTATACTTCTATATTCCGTCTTTGAAAACCGCGTCTTGTGGGCGTGGTCAGAAGGCATCGGCTTTGCGTGAAGTCAGACATTGCTCAAGCGATTAGCTATTAGCCATCAGCATTTAGCTGATTTTTCAAATCCTGGTTCCTGCTCACCGCCGGAACCCGATCAGCAAGGAAAGGGGGACCCAATGGGGACCGATAACGTAGTTTTTTTGGAGGTAATCGAGTGGTTTGACGAAACAGGAAAGGAACTCGTGCACAGGATTCCCGAACAGGGATCGGGTGAAATCAAATTCGGGGCGCAACTCATAGTTAGAGAAAGCCAGGCAGGTGTATTATTTTACAAAGGTAAGGCGGGCGATGCCTTCAGCCCCGGCCAGCATACGCTTAAAACAGCGAATATACCGGTCCTGACAAAAATCCTGTCAATACCCTGGGGTATGACCAGCCCGCTTCGGGCAGAGGTATATCTTGCCAATATGAAGATCTTCCCCAACCTCAAATGGGGAACAAGGGATCCGGTGGCATTCAAGGACTCGGAACTGGGGCTTATCCGGCTCCGTGCCCATGGTGTATTCAATATTCAGGTAGTCCAGCCGGTACTGTTTATAAACAGCCTGGTTGGTACAATGGGAAAATACAACACGGAAGAGATAGAAGAATACCTGAAGCGCGTCATTATCTCCCGCTTTAACGACCATCTGGGAGAGAACCTGGACAGCATTTTCAATCTTCCCGGGCAGTATGATGAATTGTCCATGGGTCTTCAGAAGCGGCTTCAGGATGATTTCAGCCACTTCGGCCTCGGGCTGAATAACCTCTACATCACTTCTATTACACCGCCGGCCGAGGTGCAAAAGGCAATTGACGACAAGAGTCGCCTGGGAGTGATCCAGGATCTCGACAGGCTGGTAAAGATGAAGGCGGCCATGGCAATGGAAAAGGCGGCTGAATCAACAGGCGAAGCCGGGTCGGGTATGGGCATGGGCATGGGATTTATGATGCCCGCCATGTTTGCGGATGCTTTCAGACCAAAGGCCGGGGGAGATTCAGGGGGTTCCCCGGCACCCGTTTCCAAGGAGATTAAATGCCCGGACTGCGGGAACCCGATTCCCAAGGACTCAAAGTTTTGTCCCCATTGCGGGCACCAGCAACTCGTTTTTGATCAATGTGCCAACTGCGGAAAAAACCTGCCTCCGAACGCCAGGTTTTGCTCAAAGTGCGGTCATCCGGCGGATGAAAAGCCTGTTCCCAGGGACTGCCCGAACTGCAAAGCCGAGAATCTGCCCGGTGCCTCTTTCTGTAACCAGTGCGGCGAAAAATTAGGGTAATATCTTTGACAGGATCAAAGAGGTTTCAGCCTTTCATGTGGAACGGCTGAAAGAGAAAAAATCAACAAAATCCTGTCAATCCTGTCTAACAAAAGAAGCTAACAGCTAAAAAACCAAAATGGGCTTTACTGTTGAACAAGAGTGTCCGCAGTGCGGCGCGACCATCGAACTGGACGAAACCGACCATTTACTGCTTTGCCCCTATTGCAATGTAAAAAACTTCCTCTTTCCCACTGATTATTTCCGTTTTGTCCTACCAAACAGGGCCCCTGACAAGGAGTTGATCTACGCCCCTTACCTTCGTTTCAAAGGAAATGTATTCTATTGCCAGGGTCGGACTGTCGGCCATCGTGTCGTGGATATCACGCATGTGGGACTGAAGTTCAAGGGCATTCCTTTATCTCTCGGCCTGAGACCCCAAGCAATGAAATTGAAATTCCTCGAACCCGATACAGGAGGGTTCTCGTTGTTAAGGTTCTCTCTTAAGGCGACCGATATCTTGACGAAAGCGGGGCGGATCCCCTCTTCATCATCCGGCGAAATTTTCCACCGTGCCTTCATCGGTGAGACATTAAGCCTTATATATCTTCCCTTATTTATGGAAGGAAACAGGCTTTTTGATGCAGTATTGAACCGTCCCATAGCCGAGATTCCTGAGGGCGAGGATACCATTGAGCCGGCTAAAATAAAGAACCCCCGGTGGAAGCTCCATTTTATTGCTACCCTTTGCCCGCATTGCGGCTGGAACCTGGAAGGTAAAAGAGATAGCGTGATCCTGACCTGTAATAACTGCCAGACTGCCTGGGCAGTTTCAAAGGGCAGGTTTGAGCAGGTGAACTTCATGGTCGTGCCCGGCAGTGGAAACGGGACCGTTTACCTGCCATTCTGGAAAACATCGGTTGTTGCGGACGGGATAGAGATCGATTCTTTTGCGGATTTTATCCGGATCACGAATCAACCGAGAGTGGTTGGTAAGGAATGGGAAAGCGAACCAATGAGTTTCTGGAGCCCGGCCTTTAAGATCCGTCCCAAGGTCTTTCTGCACCTCTCAAGACAGTTTACGGTCACCCAGAAATCATTCCAGGGTGAAGAGGAAATCCAGAACAGGAAACTCTATCCCGTGACCCTGCCCCATACCGAGGCAGCTCAGGCCATGAAAATGGTCCTCGCCGGTTCGACCCTCAACAAGAAGGATGTTTTGCCTCTCCTGCCGCGCGTCAATTTTAAGATAACGGATTCTACGCTGGTCTATCTACCCTTTACGGATACCGGACATGAGTTGGTCCAGCAACAGATGGGAACCAGTATTAACAAGAACACCTTAGAGTTCGGCCGCCGGTTGTAACCTTTTGGTATCCTTTGCAACATAAACATCCCCTAAAAAAACTCTGAGGCTGTTCCTGCCCCGTTAAATTTTTACCCCGTGAAATGCGCAGCCTATTTCTCCGGGGCGCGGACTATTTAACTGGGTGAGTTCTGTGTGAAATTATTTTTAATCTTTTAGCCGTTAGCTATTAGCCGCCATGCAGTGGCCCGTTAAACATCTTTTTGTCTTTTTTTTTGCGTCTGTGCCTTTGTGATCTCTGCGTGAGCCCTTTTTTTTATCTTTGAGCAATCCGAAAAATGAATCTCCAGAATTATCAATCCACCTTTGAATGAAAATGCCAATCCACAACAAGAATCTATGTGACTTTGTGCTTTCTGTGTGATAAAAATTTTTTTTGTTTTTAATCCTCAGCGCCGCTGCTAGCCCCGTGTGCGTCGGCAAATACTGTAACGGAGAACCCAAACATGACACAACAAAAGGCAACTAATATCCACTGGCACCAGGGAAAAGTAACACGTCTGTCTCGCGAAAAAGTCCACCGTCACAAGGGAGCGGCCATATGGTTCACAGGTCTTTCAGCCTCGGGAAAATCCACGGTCGCGCATAATCTCGAAATGCTGCTGTACGATATGGGATTTTCCACATATGTATTTGATGGAGACAACGTGCGGTACGGCCTTTGTAAGGATCTCGGTTTTTCAGAGGAAGACCGCCGTGAGAATATCCGCCGCATAGGCGAGATGGTAAAACTGTTTGTGGATGCGGGAATAATTGCAATAACCGCGTTCATTTCTCCATATCGTCAGGACCGGGAAAAGGTCAGATCTCTTTTGACGGATGATCAATTCATTGAGGTCTATATGGATTGCCCCGTGGATGTCTGCGAGAAACGGGATAAAAAAGGTATTTATGCCAAGGCAAAAGCCGGTTTGATTAAGGAATTTACAGGCATCTCAGCCCCCTACGAGCCACCGGAAAACCCCGAGCTGGTTATCCGGTCCGACAAGGAGGATCCAATGCAGAGCGCCGAACGCGTTTTGTCTCTGTTGAAACAGTCAAAAATCATATAGCCCGTCATTCGTCACTCGTTAGTCGTGACTGCTTTTAGCTATTTAATGACATCCGTATTAATCTGTTTATTATAGATGAGCAGGGATGTAGGGACTCGATATTTGAGTAACAATGAACGGGCACTATGACTAAGATACTTAAAATCAGTTTGATTATTTTCTTGATGTTTAAGGTTTGTGTAACAACAGGAGTAGCTGAAGATAAAAAATCTTCGTCCTTGTCGGTCGAGTTCCAGCAGGGCACATTGGTAATACAGGCTAATGGAGTCCCTTTGGGTGGAATATTAGATGGAATACGCCGCGAGTGCCGGGTGAAAATAGAAGGTTTAGAGAAAAGAGAAAATGAGTCCATAACTTTTTCTTCAGGCAGCGGAACAGTATACGAGGCATTAAGGCGACTGTTTTCCCTTTTGGATGAGGGAAACTACGCGTTTGAATTTCATGATCAGGAACTGGTACGAGTCTTGGTGCTCCCTGAAACAAAAGGTGAAGTTCAATTATCAATGTCTGCCCGAAAGGCTACAGAAAGGGATACAGAAAAGGGCAAGGAAGAAACAAAGCAGGAATTTGTCACAGTCCCGAAGATTTTGCAAATAGATGAGGGCTCCCAAGCAGAGATTGTGGGTTTGTTGAAAGGAGATCTGATAGTCGAGTATGATGGTGTCAAAATCAGAGCTTCCAAACAGCTTGTAACAGAGATAGAGAAAAAATCCCACATGGAACAGGTTGAAATGGGCGTGATTCGTGACCAAAAATCCATGCGATTCACCCTCAAGGGCGACAAAATCGGAGTGGGTATCGGAGATGTGAAAATTCCAAAAGAGGAGTTCGACGCGTACCTGGAGTAGCAACTCCCTTTTTTATTCAAGGTTTCCGTGCCGGTCACTTAATCAATAGCTGTTTCAGATTGAGGTCTTCGAGGTATTTGTCATATTTTTTCATTTGACATAGTCATTTTGACACTATATAGTGTTGCATCATGACGGAATACTTCCCGCGAGACATAGCTGATGCTGTCAGGGCAGCCCTTGAAAACATGCCTGTGGTCGTCGTGAGCGGAATGAGGCAGACGGGAAAGACCACCTTCCTGAGATCGGAGCTTGAACTCAAGGATCGCATCTATGTCACCTTTGATGATTTTTCACAGCTTGAGTCGGCAAAAAGAGACCCCGATGGATTTGTAAACCAGGACAAACCCATCACAATAGACGAGGCTCAAAAGTGCCCCGAGATATTCGGTGCTATAAAGCGCGCAGTAGACAAAGAGAGAATTCCAGGCCATTTTTTACTATCAGGTTTAGCCAACTTCTCCATTCTGAAAGACATTACTGAAAGCCTTGCAGGACGATCGGTATATCTTGCCATTCATCCCTTTAATCGTCGCGAAATTGGCAAGCAGACTGCGCCCGAGCCTTTCGTAAAGAACTTTTTTAAATCTCAGGATGTTCGTTTGAAGGGCGCTCTGAACCCCATCAGACCTGAAGAAGTCACGCAGGGCGGTATGCCAACGGTCTGCCTTAAACAGGTCAAAGAACCTGCCGTATGGTTCAGGGGCTATGAGCAAACTTATCTCGAAAGGGATGTGAGGGAATTGAGCCAGGTAGGTAACCTTTTGACTCTCCGCTCATTGCTTCGGCTCACATCCTTACGAACGGGGCAACTGCTGTCTCCGAGCCAGTTGGGTCGTGATGCCAAACTAAACGCAGCCACCACCTCACGTTATCTTTCATTGTTTGAGGCGTCTTTTTTAATTACTCGAATCCAGCCATACCTGGGAAACCGCTCAAGTCGTCTCATCAAGTCTCCTAAACTGTATTTTAGCGACACGGGCCTGGTGTGTCATCTGGTAGGGCTGGATACATCTGCATCCATTAAGAATGATCCGTTGTTTGGGGCTTTATTCGAGACTTATGTGGCCCAAAACCTGCTTTCAATTTTGAATTCGAGATGGCAGGATGCTACCCTGTATTTCTGGAGCGTCCAGGGTCGAAACGAGGTGGACTTCGTTGTAGAGTCGGGGCAGTCATGCATAGCGTTAGAAATCAAATCAGCTTCCAGGTGGCAGGAAAGAGACCTCACAGGTCTGAATGCCTTTCTAAGAACAACGCCGCATTGTAAGGCAGCGGTTTTGTGTCACAACGGTGAAGATGCTGTGAAGATTGGGGAAAAGCTCTGGGCACTGCCGATTAACCTCATCCTTTCATGATATGCGGATCGTCAACTATCCTTGGCTGAACCCCGTCTCTGGCGCGGGCGCGTGGCCACGTATAATCTTCCATTAAAAGGTTCTCAATGAATTTTGAAAACACCATGATTGAGATTGCGCCCCTTAAAAATGCCGAGGATTTGCTCTATGTTAGGCTTCAGGGCATATGCCAATCATTTCAAAGGCCCGCGGCTGCGGCCTACACCCGAATGCTTCCGGACATGGACCCATGGTTGAAGCCAAGGGGCTTTATGAGTCCCTGGGGTTCAGGCCCATCAATGCCTATTGTCACAACCCGATCCCCTGGTGCCACATACTTCCCACTGGCCCTTAGGGCGCATCCAGAGAAGGCCTTTCAAGAGGAGTTAATGCCTAACCTTTTAAGACCTATTTGCAATTTTTTGATTTATGATATAAATTTACGCTCTTAAAATGGTCATCATCACCCATAACGGCCTCATTTTTGCGCCATCCCGTCAACTGATCCTCAAGGAGAAAGATTGTTCAAAGCCCATTGAGCTCTATTTCCGGCGTGTGTGGCCTATCTCTTTGGAAAATATCAAAAAATAAACCTCCTGGCAGGTGGTGATATAAAGATTGAAGAACATGGGAGTCAATGCGTGAAGAAGATATTGGTGGTGGATAATGATATATTCATGCTGGAATTTATGGCGGATATCCTGTCCCAGGAGGGGTACGAGATTATCAAGGCGGAGGATGGCCTTTCTGCCTTGGATATCTTAAAGACCGAGACACCGGACACCATCTTCGTGGATCTGGTCATGCCCAATATTGATGGAAGGAAATTGTGTAAGATTATCCGGGGTATGGAAAGGCTCAAACATTCCCAGATCATTATACTCTCCGCCCTTGCTGCGGAAGAGGACATCGACATTGCCCAATTGGGTGCAAACGCCTGTATCGCCAAAGGACCTTTTGATGAGATGACTCAAGAGATTATGGCTTTGCTGGGTCAATCTGAGCCTGACTTTTCACAACATCTTTCAGAAGGAAGGCCCGCCACTGAGAACGCTCACGCCAGGGGCATAACAGAGGAGCTCCTTGCGGTCAAAAAACATTTTGAAATCATCTTAGAGAAGTTGGCCGAGGGCATTATCGAGGTCAATGCCGATGGCCGGATCATCTATGCCAATCCAACGGCCTTTATCCTGACCAATAAACCTGAGGAGGAATTACTGGGCTTATATTTTTTAAACCTCTTTGAACAAGAATATCATCAACGGATCACTGAGCTTCTGAGCGTTAAGGGTGATGAGACTCGGGCCATCACTGGGGACTCTCCCGTCACTCTGAACGGACAGGACGTCACACTCAACATCTTGTCCGTTGGTGATTTTGAGTCATCAGTTATTATCCTTAACGATATTACACAGAGGAAGCGGACAGAGGCGGCCCTACGGGAAAGTGAAAAAAGATATAAAGAATTGAGCATGACGGATGATCTCACCGGCATCTATAATTCCAGGTTTTTCCACAGGCAACTGAGATTTGAAGTTGAGAGGGCAAAACGCTACAAACACCCCCTTTCACTCCTTATATTTGATGTGGATGACTTTAAGCTTTTTAATGACACCTATGGACATATAGAGGGGGACAAGGTCCTGGCCACTTTGGGAAGGATCTTAAGGGAATCCATCAGGGACTCGGATTCGGCCTGTCGATACGGAGGAGAAGAATTCACACTGATTCTCCCCGTCACAAATGGTGAAGGCGCCATTGCGGTGGGAGAAAGAATACGGGCCCAATTTGAATCCCACGATTTTATCCCAAAACCAGGGCAAACGACCTACAGCACCGTGAGTGTTGGTGTGGCCCAATATCGGGCCGGGGAAACGATTGACGCCCTGACAAAAAGGGCGGATAAGGCCCTCTATGAAGCCAAAGCCAACGGCAAGAATCAGATTCGGTCTTTACCCCATGCCAAAAGCTAATCGCTGATTGCGCTCATCCGGAAATGCCTATTTCCGGATAGGCATTTATTAATGGACCTCATCCCAGTCTTTTCCTGCCCCCATATCCACTCTCCGTCTCCTCTCTGACCAGGTGGAGACGGCATCCAGCTCGTCGTGGCCCTAATGAATCATTCTGGTCCTGAAATTCTCTCTTTTCAGCCTCCCGCGGACGGCGATTATGGCCTTCTTGATCAGATCTGCGGCCGTCCCCTGTATGGGGGGTATTGATGGCCATCCGTTCGGCCTCGTCATAGATCTCCTTCTCCATGGTATTGAGCTGCTGCTCAAAACGCTGGGACATGCCCTCAAAAAATTGTGTGTCGATTCTGGCCCCGGCCCATTCCATGTCAATAAGGACAGGCAGGAATTTCATCTCCAGATCATAAAAAAGGTCTTGATTCCTATCCTTTTGAAGCCGCTGGTCCAAGACGGATATGAGCCTCATGGTCATATCCGCATCCATTAATAATTATCCGCTGTTTGGGGCTTTATTCGAGACTTATGTGGCCCAAAACCTGCTCTCAATTCTGGATTCGAGATGGCAAAAGGCTACCCTTTATTTCTGGAGCGTCCAGGGGCGGAACGAGGTAGACTTCGTTATAGAGGCGGAACAGTCATGCATAGCGTTGGAACTCAAATCAGCCTCCAGGTGGCATGAAAGAGACGTTGCAGGTCTGAATGCCTTTCTAAGAACAACACCGCACTGTAAAGTAGCGGTTCTATGTCACAACGGTGAAGATGCGATGAAGATTGGGGAAAAGCTCTGGGCATTACCGATCAACCTCATCCTCTCATGATATGCGGATCGGCAATTCCCCTTGGCTGAACCCCTTCTCTGGCAGATCCTTGATTCACGCCAGTAAAAAGAAAAGGTCCCACCGATTATTCGATGAGTCCCCTTAATAGGCAGACTGGCGTCCCCAAGGGGACTTGTAAAGTATCATCGTTGCCTAGATGAACTCCAATTATCCATTAACGGATTGATATTATAAAAATTTTGTAATTAAGACAGGAAAATGAGACAGGCAACTAGTGGTTACCACTACACTTTAAGTTGACTTTTAGGTTAATTAAAGATAATTTAAACGTGAATTTTAAATTAAACATGGGGTAATTATAGATGACACAATATTTAAGTGCTAAGGAGTTTCGCCAACGTATTCCAAGAATTTCCGAAGATCTCAAGAGATGGGGCGAGATTATCGTCCTGAAAAAATCAAAACCACAATTCAAGGTCGTACCTTTCGAAGAGGTCCCTTTAGACTTGTTGGACCGAGCCAATGCTATTCAGGATCCCGCTCAACCAGACCTTCAGGATATCGCCGGTATCGTTCACAAGATTAGAGAAATGAGTTGAAAATCATCATTGACACGAATGTGACGATTTCAGGCTTACTGTGGGGAGGAGCACCCAATCAAATCTTGAAATTATGCAAGAACGGGGTGGTCCGTATTCTTGAGTGTGACGAGACATTGGACGAAATCAAAAGTGTCCTTCAATATCCCAAGTTTTCTGATAGGCTTTCTACTTTAGGGACAGCTGCGATAGAAGTCTTCGCCTATTTCATGAATCTTGCAACCTATGTTACCTCACCAGAAACCATACCGGACGTCATCAAACAAGACCCATTCGATAATATTTTTTTAGGACTTGCCTCGGAGAACAACGCATCCCTCATTGTTTCAGGGGACAGGCATTTACTTGA
>CAZENC010000079.1:0-11258 GCA_964513115.1 uncultured Desulfobacteraceae bacterium
GCCGGCAGTTCCGGGATTTTTGATCAGGCTCACGATGGGTGAATTCGGATCGGTAATTTTAAATGGACAAAAAGTATTGCCAAAAAGACTCATTGATTTGGGGTTCGTTTTTCGGTTTTCTAATATCAAAGAGGCTCTGGAAGATCTTCTATAAGAAAAGCGGCATCCTTATTCACTAAATAATTTTATGATATCATTATTTGATTATCTGAAGGCAAAATTGAAATTGCTATCAGATTAATAAATCGCTTGCATCTGAAACTAGGTCTTTTTAAAATAGACTGCAACTATAATTATGTTTCGGATAAATTCTTAAAACATAAAGAGGGTATTGCCATGTCCGAACTTATACTGTGGAAAAACGAGGAAATAAATAAACTGAGAAGGGACCTCGATCGTCTCTTTGACCGCTGCTGGTGCGATTTTGGAATAGGCCGATTTTTGGGCGAAGTTTCAGAAGGCTTTTCCTTACAGGTTAGGGAAACTGAAGATACCCTTATTGTAAAGGCGGTGCTTGAAGGGGTGAATCCGGAAAATCTGGATGTTTCCATAACCAACGATATATTGTTGACCATCAGAGGCGAGAAAAAAATAGTCACCGCCGAAGAAAGCGGCTACTACCACAGCGTTAAGAGAAGATTTACCTCTTTTACACGTACTTTTCGACTGCCCTGCAGGGTCAGGGTTGGAGAGATCAAGGCTACTTATAAAAAGGGTATACTGAAAATCATAATGCCCAAGTGGAAACCGCAGAAGGCACGCGGCATCAAGGTGGAAATCCACGCTCAGTAAAATTCCAAATCGTTAACTTCTTTTGACAAAACCCGGAGGTCTTAAATGCCTAAGAAAAAAGCAGCATATAGAGAAGTCCCCGTTGAGAGGCTCAGGTGGCAGCTTGATCCTGCAAGCCTCCCCTTTGAAACCACTGCTGATCTCAAACCTTTGAAAGAAATCATCGGACAAAAGAGAGGGGTGGAGGCATTCCAGTTCGGGATGGGTATGGACAAGCCTGGCTACAATGTGTTTGTTACCGGAATGCCGGGTACAGGTAGGACGTCCACTGTCCATAAGCTAATTAAAGAGATGTCCAAGAATGGTCGTGAGCCTGAAGACCTTTGCTATGTGAATAATTTTGAGACCCCGGAAGCACCTTTACTCATTCGTCTGAAGAGAGGGACAGGGAGCGCCTTTAAAAAGGCCATCAATGACCTGGTTGAGACCCTGAAAAAACAGATCCCACAGCTTTTTGAAAGCCAGGAATACATCAATCTGAAAAAGGAGATCATGGAGACCTATGAAAACAAAGGAAAAAGCTTTTTCAAGGACCTTGACGAGAAGGTGAAAGAAAAAGGCTTTACACTTGTGGATCTCCAGATTGGACAGGTCAAGCGGCCGGAAGTGATGCCCATGGTTGACGGGAAGCCTGTTCATATTGACCAATTAGAGGCCATGGTCGAGAAAGAAAGATTCCCGAAAGAGGAATTCGAGGCCTTGAAAAAAAAGCATACCGAACTGAGAGACCAGATTGATCAAATCTTCCTTGAACTCAGAGATCTACAGAAAGAGGTCCAGGAAAAGGTAGAAGAAATGGATCATGTGATGTTCATGGAAAATTCAACCCGGATGGCCGAGCCTGTAACAAAAAGCTTTAAGAGCAAGCCAATAAACGATTATCTCAATGCCCTGCTGGAAGACATGGGCAGCAACCTCCAGATCTTCAGGCCTCAGGCCCAGTCACCCTTGCCGGGCCTGCTGCCTGTTATTTCCGAGGGCGATCAGTTTCTGCCTTATCAGATAAATCTCCTGGTTGATAACAAAGGACAGAAGGGCCCTCCGGTGATAATTGAAGAACATCCTACCTATCGAAACCTCTTTGGGAGTATCGAAAGGGTTGTTGACCGGAGCGGGATCTGGCGAACTGACTTCAGCAAAATCAAGGCCGGTTCATTTATCAAGGCCAACGGTGGCTACTTGGTGATTAATCTCATGGACGCCATCCTGGAACCTGGTGTGTGGCGGGCTTTGAAGAGGGCTCTGAAAAGCGAAAAGCTCGAAATTGAGACTTATGATCCTTTTTACCTGTTCACAACCAGTGGCTTAAAGCCTGAACCGATCGAACTTGATGTTAAGGTGGTGGTTATCTCAGATCTGTATCTTTATCACCTCCTTTTGGCCTATGATGAAGATCTCAAAAAGATTTTCAAGGTTAGGGCCGATTTTGACACGTCAATGGAAAAAAACGATGAGAGCATTCAGAAATTCGCGGAATTTATCAAGATGGGGACAGAGCAGGATAAATCGAGGCCTTTTGACAGAACTGCTGTGGCCGCAATGGTGGAACAGGCGGTCCGGATGACCGGAAGGCAGGAGAAAATCACTACGAGCTTTACGGACGTAACAAATCTGATCCGGGAGGCCGATTTCTGGGCAGGACAGGAAAATAAGGCTACTGTAGAGGGGCGGCATGTGGATAAGGCCATAGAGGCCAGGATCTACCGGTCCAACATGATAGAGGAACATATCCAGGAGATGATTGACCGAGGGACCCTTATGATTGATGCAGATGGGGAAGTATTAGGGCAGGTCAACGGCCTGGCCGTTTATGATATGGGGGACTTCATGTTTGGCAAGCCCTCCCGGATCACTGCCTCAACCTCCATGGGCCGGGCTGGTATCATCAACATAGAGAGGGAATCGGATATGTCTGGCAGTACCCACAATAAGGGTGTTCTTATCCTGAGCGGATATCTCAGGAAAAAATATGCCCAGGACAAACCCCTGACCATGAGTGCCAGCATTGCCTTTGAGCAGTCTTATGGCGGTGTAGACGGAGACAGTGCGTCTTCTACAGAGATTTATGCGTTGCTTTCCAGCTTATCCGGGATTCCAATCAAACAGTATATTGCCGTGACTGGTTCAGTTAATCAAAAGGGGGAAATACAGGCAATAGGGGGTGTTAATCAGAAAATTGAGGGTTTCTATGACTGCTGCCGCAAGAAAGGCATAACAAAAACTCAGGGAGTTATGATTCCCGAAAGCAATGTCAAAGACCTGATGCTTCGAAAGGATGTAGTAGAAGCTGTAAAAAAAGGGCATTTCCATATCTATCCTGTAAAAACCATTGATGAAGGCATTGAAATCCTCACAGGAAAAAAGGCCGGCGAAAAAAAGGCGGATAGGACCTATCCCAAAGGGACGATCAATTATCTGGTGGATAAGAAACTAAAAGACCTGGCCGAAGGCCTTAAGCGATTCGGAGACAAGGAAAACGAAGAGGAAAAAAAGCCAAGGGCAAAGAAAAAAAGCACGGCCAAGAAAAAATAATGAAATGCGCCGGCCACCATTGAAAATCCCCTTTCGATGAACAAAAGACAACCACCTCTTTCAAGTCCCATAGAAGAAAAAATTGCCTGGGCCGAAAATTGCTATGAAAGGTTCGGCAGTCAATTTTTCAAAGACAGGACGACCGCTGATCTATTAGACAGGTTAAAAAAGACAGTTCAAAACTCTCACGAAGAGATGACCGCTG
Source organism: uncultured Desulfobacteraceae bacterium (assembly GCA_964513115.1). Classification (GTDB taxonomy): domain Bacteria; phylum Desulfobacterota; class DSM-4660; order Desulfatiglandales; family Desulfatiglandaceae; genus JAFDHL01. Next base: position 3,530 of record CAZENC010000079.1, read on the forward strand.
CCGGGATAGTCGATTTATGTAGTGAATGTGAACGGAACGAAGGAGGTTCATGTTGCGGTAATGGGCTTGAAAACAATTACAATGGATGGCTCCTTCTCATCAATCTTCTCCTAAATGTGACGCTTCCAAAGAAAAGACATGATCCTAAGAGCTGTTTTTTCTTGGGAAAAACAGGTTGTACCCTTCTTGCACGCCATGTGATCTGCGTCAACTACATCTGCAAAAAAATAACCGACCGTATTGATCCCCAGGCAATTAAGGCATTGCGCAAAAAAGAAGGGGAAGAATTGAATACCCTTTTTTTGTTGCATGAAAATGTCAAGAAAATATGCCGCATATAATCCAGTTGCATTTCCGATTTGCTACAGGTAACTCACAACCACTTTCTAAAAAAATCATTTTCATGTCAAAATCACCTTTATAGGAAGTCCCTTTTTCGGAACCAAAGTGTATTTAAATGGCCATTGTGTGAAAGAGACACATGCAGCACAAGATGTTGTTGCTGCTAATCTTCCTTAAAATACCCTTCCTGACCACATCATAAAAGAAGGCCACAACATCATGAGTTCGCCTCATTTTTGACACATAGGCCGAATTTTTCTATATTAATCGCGCACAGGGCATTCGCAGACCGGGGCCAAGAACAAAGCTCGGAGAGGCGTAATTAAATTACGGTAATTCAATCTGAATTTCATTGTCTGCCAAAAGAAGGAACATACCATATGTTTGGTTACAAGCTGAGATGGATCACGGAAGAAATAGCCTTAGGCGCGGCCCCGTCGTCAAACGTTGCCCTCAATAAAATAAAGCGAGCCGGCGGTGAGGTCATTTTGAATCTGTGCGCCGAATGCGGCAATCTGCACGAAGTGGAAAAGGCTGCCGGTTTTATTGTTTACTGGCTTCCTGTATCAGATGCATACGCCCCGGAATTGGATGAAGCGGATGACATCCTTGAATGGCTGAACGGCCATGTCGAATCGGGTAAAAGGGCGCTGGTCCATTGCCGTTTCGGCGTAGGAAGATCCGGAATCATTATTGCCGCTTATCTGCTCAAGCAGGGCCTCAGTCTTGAGCATGTGCTTGAGACAATGAAACGGACGCCCGCAACGCCGACCAGTCGGGATCAGAGAAAATTCTTATTTGAATATGCAAGAAAACTTGGCATGGACACGACGGATGCTTTTTTTGGCATAATGAGTTCAGAAAAAAAGGGCCGGTATGAAATTTTTGTTAACGCCGTGAAGATGTGGTTTGGAAAGGGAGAAGGCTGATTCGGCGGGCATCCAATAAACCGGCACCCAAAAGACATGCTACAACTTACTGAGATGATGCCTCCGGACCAGAGGTATTTCATTGGGGATTCTATGGGTAAATAATATGGAACTGGATGAACAACTGAGAGAGATTCTAATCAAGGTAGCCGAGTTTTATGATCAGCGTAAGGTGGGTGATATGGGTCCTTTGGGTTTCAGGAGATCCTCTGACCTTATGACTGTTTTTAACTGCCTGGACCGCATGTTAGACCTAAGGATTATCAAACCTCACGAAACCATGTTTATGGACCTTGGATGCGGCGACGGCAGGTTAAATGTCTTTTTGAGTTATCTAGTCAAAAGATCCGTCGGCATTGAGCTGGATGAATGGACACTTAAGGAATCAGGTCAATTGAAAGCAAATCTGGATGAAAATCTCAAACAGGCTGGGCTTGTCCCACCTCCAGATAATATACTACTCTTTCACGGGGATGCCACGGATGAGAGGGTCCATGAAACAATCATGCTGGAAACCGCGGTTCCCATCGAAAAATTTGATATCTTTTATACCTACTTGGTAATGCATGAAGAATTTGCCCGACTGATTGCCCAAAAGGCAAAAACCGGTGCAATTTTCATGGTCTACGGCCTTGACAAAATCCTGCCGAAATATGAGGGATTGCAACTGCTGGAGGCTGTCAGCCCAATGGAAGGGATATTGGCATTGTACCGAAAAGATTGAAGATGAAAATTGATATCTCTTCTTTCCCTGGACAGACCTGGTGTCTTTTACAAAAAGTAAATTAGAAAAATCAATCAGATCGTCTAATCGTTTTCTTGTTTTTAAAATGACAAATTCGAAATCCGAAGCACGAAATCCGAAACAATATCTAATGACAAAAAGTTAAATGTCCTAAACAAGATCCGTTATCCATTGTGCCTTCATTTTCCTTGTTTTTGTCATTGAAATATTTGATATTCGGATTTGTTTAGGATTTTGACATTAGATATTCGAATTTAGGATTCTAAACGCACTTTTTCGCAACACAAAATTTAGCTATACTATTTAAATTATCTCTGCGATGCCTCACTAGGGTACAGTCCCGTAATTAAGTTATCATCTGACCACTTCTTATTTCATGCCGTGCCCGTCATCATGTCAAGAAACATCCCTTTACGGGAACTGCCAGGCTGAGGTAGCGGTCCCCCTCATTGAACATCAACCGTTTCTCCACCATCATTCGCAAAAATGGTCCCACCTTGTCTTCACCAAAACCGGGAAAGCGGGCAAGAATCTGTCGTATGGATCGCTGTGTCTGGCAAAACAAATAGATCTTCCTGGAGGTATTTCTCAGCCTGTGAGTCATATCATGATTTTTGTAGCGTCTGTGTCGAATGATCATGAAATCGTGCCCGTCCTGAAAGGAGAGAACGGGGCCGCTACTCTCCGGTTCATGAAGCCTAAAATAGTTCTTTTTCCATTCTTCAATTTTTTCCTTTACCGGACGCCACAGGCGCTTCTGGTATCTAACCCCACCCTGATACCCCTGAATTATAAGCCTGAGTCCGCCCAGAATTTCCTGTGGGAAAAGATGACTGTAATAAGCGTGATTCGCCAATTTTTTAATACCGTAGACATCCGGCATCTGCCAGACAGGGCTGCCATAGCCCAGCCAAAATGGAATGCCTCTCACGGGCCGAAAAGGCAGGACGAATTCAAGATTCGATATTGTCTCAGCCACGTCCCGTTCATCGCTTGACGGAAAATTGAGTATCAGATTGCCTGTCAAATCGGGCAGGCCCTGGGTCTCGCAGTTTTTCATGATCTCCATGTTATCCATGGTAGTTGTCCCCTTATTCAGCTTATAAAGAAGGCTGGTGCTCAGGGATTCGACGCCTACCTGTACTTCACGTACTCCAGCCGCACCCATGGCAGCCAATACATCCCGTGGTGTTGTAGCACGTATTTCAGCAAAAAGACGAAAGTCCTTTTTGAGCCTTGCGATCCCCTCAAATAAAGCCTTCAAGCCCTTTGCGGGGAGAAGATTGTCCATAAATGACACTGAGAGGATTTGATGCTTATTGGTGAGGCTATCCAGTTCCGCAATTGCCCTCTTATGGGACTTGGCACGGTACCCCTGCCACTGTAAATTGAGATTGCAGAAGGCGCACCCCGATGGGCCTTCAGATCCGATACTTTTCCGCCACCAGCAGCCGCGCGATACCTCCATCGGAACTCTTGCCAGGAACTTCTTTTCAGGCTCAAGGGTTTGCAATTGCCTGAAGTAGTCTCCATATTCGGGGATCGGCAGTTCGTCCAGATCGGGCACCTGGGACGTTTTTTGATCCTTAGGAGACTTATAACTTGAAACCAGGCCGGGGATAGAAACCGTGCGGGAGTCGTCCTGGATGCTCGCCAGGGACTTGATTAAATGAACAAGCGGCAATTCACCTTCTCCTTGGATCACGAAATCAATCTCTTCAAAGCTATCAAGGAGGCTTACGCCCAAATCCCCCGAACACGCGGATCCTCCCACAACGATTTTAAGTGTCGGCGCGCGCTTCTTGATCTCGCGGATAAAGAAAAGTGAGCTTGTCAGCTGGCCAAAACATATTGAGAACCCTGCCAGGGTATAGCGGCTCCAATCTTCACTATCAACGACCCGGGAAGATATTCTTTCCAGTCTGCTGCAGAGTTCCCTCAGGTCATATTCTTTGGCTATAGGCACGCCTGAAGATCTCTTTTTCCAAAAGCGTTCAACGACCGACATTCGATTCGGATACAAAAGTGCAGCATAAGGGGATTCCGCAAGCCAGGTCCTGTCGGAGATATTACCATAAAGATCATAGCCTATGCCTTCGGCGATGCTCAGATAAATGTGGTTGGCATCTACCTTTGTTCCAGGCAGGTTTTGTCTCACAAACGCCTTGAGGGAGCCTATTTGTACTGAAGGACGATTAAACAGGGGCCAAGGTGTTGATAAAAGGACGATACGTTCCATGACCGGAGTCTCGATAGCAGGCGTATTTAGCAGCCTTAGAGGAGGTTTTTTAATCCGACTTTGTTAATAGGACCTGCAAAAAAACATTTGGGAGGGAGCGTTTTTAAATGACCCCTCCCAAATTGCGGTAGAAATTGGGAACTCATTATCATTTGTGTTGGAATCAACCATCCAACTAATTTGCGCTTTGCATACCGAGGTCAAAGGCCTTTAGATTGGATTCTAAAAATGCCTTCTTGGTCGACGTGGATATGGTTTTTTTCATGTCTTCCGCACCGATGGGAATGGTTCCGGAGCCTATTAAAGCACCCAGCATAACCATGTTTAACGACAATGGGTTGCCCGCCTCATTTGCCATGGCATTCCCGTCAAGGGCGATAACCTTTTTCGCCTTGCTTCGAATCATCTCCAGGCTTTTATCTACCGGAGGATATTTACCCTGGCCAACAGCAACAGTGAACGGGGGAAGAGGGTGGGTATTGGTAATAATAAGGGTGTCTTTGTTGCATTTTCCCAGTGACCGCAAAGTCTCTAATGGCTCAAACCCTATTAACACATCGGCTTCCGCCATGGACACGATCGGACTGGTAACCTCGCCCAATAAAACAGCCGATTCCACGATTCCGCCTCGCTGGGCCATGCCGTGAATCTCGCTTACTACTACGGGTATACCCAAAGAGAGAGCAGCCTCTCCTACTAGACGTGACGCAAGGAGGTTTCCCTGACCGCCAACGCCGATAAATACCAATCTTTTTGTTTCCATATTCATTCTCCCCTTTGCATTACTGTTTAGGATAGCGAAGCTTATATAGCCGGTACGGTGGCCGACCCTATGGCATTGTATTCAAATAAGCGACGAAGTCGCGTTACATAAAATAACCGAACATCGTGAGGTTATTTTATTCCTTCAGTGGCAGAATCGCATTCTCAGGACATACTTGCGCGCAAACTGAACAACCGATGCAGAGATTCTCGTCGATTTCAACCTGCTCGCCATCCAGGTACATGGCTGGGCAGGCCAGAAGGTTGATGCAGTCCCGATGATTTTTGCATTTGTTATGATTTACATAAAAAGGCCTTGTCTTTTTGGACTTGCCTACGACCTTTGCAAAAAGCGGACACAATTCTTTCGAGATAATGACCGACATCCCATCATATTCCATTGTGGCCTTGACCGCCTCAATGGTCTTTTTCAACTTAAACGGCCTTACCACGTGGACATCTTTGACACCGCAGCCCCGGACAATGTCTTCCACAGAGACCCGAGTCAGATCAACCCCCATGGGCTCGGTGTCTACACCCGGATGGGGCTGATGGCCGGTCATTGCGGTTGTCCCGTTGTCAAGGATTACCAGGGTGAATTTGTGGTTATTATGTACCGCATTTACAAGACCGGTGATACCCGAGTGGAAAAATGTGGAATCACCTATAAATGAGACCACTTTTTGATCCGTGGCTCTGGAAAATCCGCACCCGGTGCTGACAGAAGACCCCATACATATTACGAGATCGGCCATGGAAATTGGCGGCAGAAGACCGAGGGTGTAACAACCAATATCCGTCGGGTAGATAGCGTCAGGCCCATATACCTGTTTTACGGAATAGTAGGTCGCACGGTGGGGGCATCCGGCACAAAGGTTCGGGGGTCTTCCCGGGAGCTCCGGAAAATCGGATAGATCAGTCATTTCGGGCCCTTTATAATCCACGCCAAAATATTCAGCAACAGCCTTCCGAACCATACCGGGATCGTACTCAAAGAGCCGGGAAAGACCTCCAACGCCTTTCCCCTTGATCGGTATTGTTATCCCGCTTTCCTGTGCAATGGCCCTCAGGTCGTTCTCCATGACCGGCTCCAGTTCTTCAACAACCAGCACCTTGTCCACCTGCTTCAAAAAACGGGTACACAGATCTTTTGGAAGGGGCCACGAAAACCCCAATTTAAGAATGCTTACCTTATCCGATATTCCAAGATCCGAAATCGCGTCACTCGCATAATTTAAACTAACTCCATTTGCAACAATACCCCATTTCCCGCTGCCTATTATCTGGTTGCTTGGCCATTTCTCTGATTTCTCTAATGCCTGGTCATATTTTTCTAAAAGCAACTTGTGCAGGTTTCTCGAGACCGCGGGCACGGCAACAAAATGAAAGGGATTTTTCTGGAACGTATCCTTTATTTTAACCGGCCTTAAGTCTCCCAGCTTCACCGCTGCACTGATGTGGTTCAAACGGGTGGTGGTCCTTATGATCACCGGAAGTTCCAGTTCTTCCGACAAATCAAAGGCGGCGACGGTCATATCCTTCATTTCCTGGACATTTGTGGGTTCCAGCATTGGAAGACTGGACAGCCTCGCATAATACCGGTTGTCCTGCTCATTCTGGCTGGAGAAACAAAAAGGATCATCCGCGTTGATAATGACCATGCCACCCTTGACACCCAAATAGGCCAGGGTCATCAAAGGGTCGGATGCCACGTTGAGTCCTACATGTTTCATGGTCACCATGGTCCTTAAGCCCGAGATGGCTGCCCCCGCACCCACCTCCAAAGCAACCTTTTCGTTTGTGGAATATTCGAAATATAGATCTGTCTCCTGACTGATCTTGAAAAACTGCTCGGGAATCTCAGAAGACGGAGTTCCCGGATAGCAGGTAGTAAAGGAAACACCTGCTTCAAGGGCACCGCGTGCAATAGCCTCATTACCCAATAGAAGCAGCTCCTTTCCCGATTCCTCTGTCAATAATTTATGCATTTTTTCCCCCAAATTATTGGTTATAAAGTTTGGTAATGGTTATGCTTTTTTGACAGGATAACACGATTAACATGAATTTTTGGTTCCTGCAAATCCTTTAGCAATCCTGTTTTGGTTTGTCTCTAACTTGATTGTTTAGGAATTTTGTTTTTTAAAGCGGCGTAGCCGCGTTTCATAAAATCGCGAAAACGATTTTATACCTTAAAACTTTCTGCCATGCCGGCATATTTCTTTCTGAGTTTGGGCTTTTCGATCTTCCCGGTTGGATTCCTGGGCACATCGTCAAAGAAAACTGTCCTTGGCCTCTTATATCGCGGCAGGCCTTCGCAATAGGCCATAAACTCTTCTTCAGTCATCTCCTGCCCCGGTTTGACCTTGACAATAGCCGCTACAATTTCGCCTAACCGCTCGTTGGGAATGCCGATAACGGCGACATCCTGAATCTTTTCATTCTCCATCAGAAAATCTTCTATCTCTACCGGAAATATATTCTCGCCGCCCGTAATAATCACATCCTTCTTCCTGTCCACGAGCCAGATAAACCCGTCCTCGTCCACCCGGGCCATATCGCCGGTCAGGAGCCAGCCATCAAAAATTGTATCTTTAGTGGCCTCCGGGTTCTTATAATACTCCTTCATGAGGCCGGGTCCTTTGACCATTAGCTCTCCCGGTTCGCCCTTTGAAACCTCATTTCGGTCATTGTCTACGATTTTGTATTCCCAAT
>CAZENC010000080.1:0-11171 GCA_964513115.1 uncultured Desulfobacteraceae bacterium
AGGAACGGGAATCTGATCAAGCACTGGCGCGGGCGGAACGCATCTTTCAGGATAGGAGAGGGGGGCGTTTACCGGGTCGAGGTCAGCCGCCGTCTCATCTTTTTTGGCTGGCGGCCCTGGATTTTCTCAAACCCTGTCTACCTCAGGTAGCTCTGTCCGTGAAAAATATCATCCTGGGAAGAGCTTTCGGTGAATTCCTGAGGGACATACTAGTATGTTTTAGAACTGAAAAGGAAGATTGGCGGTAAGGATAATTCTTAGAATGAGACTGCCAATGGAATGAGCAGGACCCTTCGAGAACAAGTTATCAAATATCCGTTGGAGATAAAATATGAGAGAAAAATGCAGGGTGTTAGTTGTAGACGGTGACGCCTCCACTCGAAAGCTATTTAAAAAGGTCCTGAAAACTGTCCCGGAGTTACATGTTGACCTGGTAGAAAACGGTAAACAGGCCTTGGCTCTTATTGAAAAGCTGGCATATGACATTATCGTCTGCGACCTGATGATGCCTGAAATGGATGGCCTGGAGTTGTGTCGTCATCTCAAGCGTGACACTGATTCGGACCTGTCCGATATTTACGTTATTATGGTCAGTCCCAGGGATACAAAAAAAGACAAGATAAAGTGCATGAACGAGGGTGCTGATGACTATCTTACAAAACCCGTTGATCCGGACGAACTCGTCGCAAGGGTCAAGGTGGGTCAACGTATTTCATCACAACTCAAAAAGCCGCAGTTAGAGGCAAGGAGAATGTTCGAAGGGATTGATGTCCTGCTGGTCCAGGACGGGGGATGTGCGCCCGGGTATAATCCTGTTACGGCCTTCATCACTTATCATTTAGAGGCAATGGGGAGAGAGGTATATGCCACGCGTGAAGGCTTCAAGTCTCTGGTAAACGGGAAAGGCAGTGATTTCCTAAGGCTGGTTTACGATCCCGGGTTGTTTAAGAAACTGGATCATATACCCGGAGTATTTCATGCCGCGCCCCTGTCCGAGTGGCGCGGGGCCCAGTTGAGGAGCGAGAGGTACAGGGATTTTATTAAAGAGAGTGTCCAGAAAAAAGCAGCAGAAACCATCAAGAGAAAGAATGTAAAGGCCATCATAGCCATTGGGGGCAACGGCACATTCAAGGGAATCAAGGCCGTGTGCGATTTTATTCCTACCTCTATTCAGATCTTTTTTGTGCCGGTGACCATTGACAGCGATATCGGCGGAACAGAATGTATTGGCCAAAACACCGGGATCGAGATGGGCTCAGAAAAGGCCAGGTGTTATATGGCAGACGCCCGTACCCACAAGAGGACCTATATAATCGAGATGATGGGCGCGAGCAGCGGTTTCCATGCTTTGCATTCCTGCCTGGGGTCACGGGCGCATTTAGCCGTTATCCCAAGCAGTGTGATTGAACACAAAAAGGTTGTAGAGGCCTTGAACCGGCGTGACGAGTGCGTGATTGTTGTGGCTGAAGGATACAAGAAGGATGAAAGGGAAAAAAGGGGTATCAAAGACAACGCCGCGGAATACTTTTACAGGGAACTTTTGGCAACAGGCATTAAGATCAAGAGAAAGGTGGTCTGCGAGGCATTTTCAAGGGATATCAGAGGGGCGGCACCAAATAATCAGGACATTACATTGGCCCAGAGAATGGCGTTTAACGTGGCGGGATATCTAAAGGCAGGGACTTCGAGGTTGATGCCGGCGGTCAGGTCGGGCAAGGAATATGCAATTCCCTTTAATGAAATCCGAACTGATAATATGGTGGAAAAGGACCTTTTGGTTTTGGCCAACCGTCTCACGAGAGAGTGACGTATCAGGTCTCCAATATACAAAGGCACAAAGGGAAAAGCGAAGTCCTGCTAACGTCACATTAAACATATCCCTTAAATATCTTGAGTTGAACAGACGGCTGTATCTGAAAACCCATTGACGGTAACCGACTGGAGCCATACTCGTATATGATACTACTCAGAGCATTATATGCTTTTCATTTCGTGGCATCTTGTGGTCATTGCGAGCGAACGAAGGGTTTGAACGCCTAAACAATTACGGGGGGTCACGATGTTTAATCGAAAAGATGTAAGACAGGAGATTGAGGAACTCGGGTTTAAGAATGCGGGTAATCTTTACTGGAATGCCAGCACAACCCATCTTTACGAAGAGATTATAAGGAGGCAAGAGGGAAACATAGCCCATTTAGGTCCTGTGGTAGTAAGAACAGGTCATCATATGGGCCGATCCCCCAATGACAAATTAATAGTCAGAGAGCCGTCAAGCCTGGAAAAAGTCTGGTGGGGCAATGAAAATAAAGGGATGGAAGAAGAAAAATTCATGAGTCTCTTTTATAGGCTCCAGGCCTATCTTCAAAACAAAGATATCTTTATCCAGGATTGTTATGCAGGTGCAGCTGTTGATTACAGGATACCTGTAAGGGTAGTCACCGAGACAGCCTGGCACAATCTGTTTGCGCGGAACATGTTGATCCAGATGAAGACCTTAGAAGAGGCACAGAATCATCGCCCGAAATTTACAATCATTAATGTACCAAGATTCAATGCAGTACCGGAGCTGGATGGAACAAGTTCAGAGGCGTTTATCCTGCTGCATTTGGGCAAAAAGCTCGTCCTTATAGGAGGGACAAGCTACGCGGGAGAGATAAAAAAATCGGTCTTCACCATGTTGAATTATGTTTTGCCTCAGGAATCGGTGCTGTCCATGCATTGTTCCGCCAATGTGGGAGACGACGATGATACCGCGATCTTTTTCGGACTCTCAGGAACCGGCAAGACAACCCTTTCCGCAGACCCGGACCGGAGGCTGATAGGAGATGATGAACATGGCTGGAGCGATCATGGGATATTCAACTTTGAGGGGGGATGTTATGCCAAGGTAATAAGGCTTTCAAAGGAAGCGGAGCCGGAGATATATGAGTGTACGAGGCGATTTGGCACAATACTGGAAAATGTTAGTATGGATCATAATTCAAGACGCGTGGATCTTTTTGATGCCTCTCTCACTGAGAATACAAGGGCCGCCTATCCCATATCCCATATCCAGACTGCAATTCGCGAAGGAGTCTGCGGGCACCCGAAAAATATCATTATGCTCACCTGCGATGCCTTCGGGGTGATGCCGCCGTTAGCATTGATGACGCCCTTTCAGGCTGTTTACCATTTTTTGAGCGGCTACACGGCCAAGGTGGCGGGCACAGAGGTAGGTGTCAAGGAACCCCAGACCACCTTCAGTGCCTGTTTTGGGGCGCCGTTTATGGCCCTGCCTCCTACTGTCTATGCAGATCTGCTTATGAAAAAGATCATGACCCACAAGGTTAAGTGCTGGCTCTTGAACACAGGATGGTCAGGTGAGCCCTATGGAAAGGCCGAACGCATAAAAATTGACTACTCCCGGGCCCTGATCAAAAATGTACTAAACGGCAGCTTGAATCAGGGAGAATTCGAGAAGGATCCGTTGTTCGGATTTGTGATCCCTAAGGCATGCAAAGGAGTTCCTTCCGAAATCTTGAATCCAAGGAGTTCCAAATCTGATGAGGGCGGATATGAAGAGCGGGCAAAAAAACTGGCAGCCGACTTCAAGGAGAACTTCAAGCTATTTGAAAACGATGTCTCCAGGGAAGTGCTGGATGCCATGCCATAATGGCCTGTCGAATGACAGATGATGCCTTGATGGTGGATCAGGGTTGCGCTCTACGATTGACAGTCAATGATATGTTTGATAAACATTTCAATACATGCCTGGGTGGCGGAATTGGTAGACGCAAGGGACTTAAAATCCCTCGGAGCTAAGTCTCTGTACGAGTTCGATTCTCGTCCCAGGCACCAAAAATTATTAAGGAGTCGACACATCCCTTGCGCAAACGTTCGAAGCGAATCCCTTGGGATGAAGACGAATCGATCGTAGAGAGCGGTGGGTTGAAAATACCTGCTATCAATTGACCTTCATGGGAAAAAGGCCAGAGAACGAGAGGTCCTGGCGGATACCACGGTTCATGAGAAAAATATCACCTTTCCAACCGATACCAAATTGTATAAGCGGGTGATTGAGCATTAACCCCTGTTTTTCAGGGTCGACTAAATAGGGGAGATATGAAGTGATTATTCACAAGCCCCATTTCTCAATAGGGAGGTGGGGCTTTGAGGTCAATGGTTAAGGCTTTAACTGGCAAACCTAATATTCAATAATTTTGAAACGTTGTCGTATAAATGATGTGGCTCTAAACTCTCGCCCGGACCTTACCTGGATTTTTACCATTACCAGACGTATACTTTATTTTCCTGTAACGAAAGAATCTATACAGGATACATGAACGCGGGAAAAGATAAGAATAAGGCAAAAAGAGTTCAGTCTTAGGGTTACAAAATAGTCAACAAATGGAATGGTGTACTGAAATTGAGTATCAAACATACGTAAACGGAGTTGTTTTCTTAAATGACATCATTGGGAGATGTTCTGATGGCCAAAAAACCAACATATGAAGAATTGGAACAAAGGGTTAAGGTATTAGAGAAAGAATCCTTTGAACTAAGACGAGCTGAAGAGCAGTTAGGATATCAAAAAAGACGTTTAGAGTCATTGATTGAGTACAGCTCGTTGGCCATAGTAACCCTTGATGAAGGGTGTAAAATTAGTTCGTGTAACCGAAATTTTGAGGAGCTTTTTCATTTCAAACAATCTGACATAGTTGGAAGAAATCTTGATGAACTCATTGCAGGTCATGAATACATTGAAGATGCCATATTATATACAAAAGAGACACTTAGGAAGAAGGCAATTTATGGATCAGGTAAACGACAGCGGAAAGACGGGGCATATATAGACGTTGAATTCATTGGTGCGCCGATAATCGTTGATGGAAAACTAATAGGCTTTTATGGAATTTATCAGGATGTTTCCGACCGAAAGCGGGCAGAGGAGGCGCTTAGGAAAAGCGAAAGAGAAAAGTCCGCCATTCTGAATGCCATGGCTGAGTTGGTTGCATATCAGGATATAAACCATACTGTTTTGTGGACAAATAGAGCCGCAGCCGCATCTGTGAATGAGAAACAGAAAAATTTGGAAGGAAGAAAATGTTATGAAATCTGGGCAGGTAGAGAGAAACAGTGCGAAATATGCCCAGTAGCAAAAGCCATTGAAACAGGACATATTCATCGTGATAAAATCACGACACCCGATGAAAGGGTTTGGATTATAACAGGATACCCCGTAAAAAATGAAACGGGAGAAATCATTGGTGCTGTTGAGGTAACAGTTGACGGTACCAAACGTGAACAGGCTGAACAGGCGCTTCGGGAGAGCCAAGAGAAATACCGCAACATCCTTGAAAGCATCGAGGATGGATACTTTGAGGTTGATAACGCTGGGAACCTTACTTTTTTTAATGATTCATTGCGTAAAATCCTTGGATATTCAAAAGATGAATTAATGGGTATTAATAACCGACAGTACGTAGATGAAGAGAACGCTAAGAAACTATATCGAACCTTCAACAAAGTATACAACACCGGAAAAGCTGACAAAGGCTTTGACTCGGAAATTATAAGAAAAGACGGAAGCAGTAGATATGTTGAAGCTTCCGTATCTCTAAGAAAGGACTCAGAAGGTCAGCCGATCGGATTTCGGGGCATTGTCAGGGATATAAGTGAAAGAAAATTAGGAGAGGAAGAAAAGGCAAGATTAGAAGCCCAACTCCGCCAGTCCCAGAAGATGGAGGCAATAGGCATCTTAGCCGGTGGCATTGCCCATGACTTTAACAATATTCTTGCTGCAATTATCGGCTATACTGAGATCGCGGGTTTACAGGTTCCCGAGGACAATAAAGCGAAAGAGAGTTTAAAAGAGGTGCTGAATGCCGGACGCAGAGCAAGAGACCTGGTGAAGCAGATCCTTGCCTTCAGCCGCAAGGGCGAGCAGGAAGCAATACCCATACAAATTAGTCATATTGTCAAAGAGGCCCTGAAGCTTATAAGATCGTCCCTGCCCACTACAATAGAAATACGGCAAAACATTAAGAGTGACACTGGAATCGTTGAGGCGGATCCCACCCAAATCCATCAAATATTGATGAATCTGTGTACAAATGCTGCACATGCCATGCGAGAAGAAGGGGGCATTCTGGAAGTCGCAATTCGGAACGTGGAAGTCGGAGGTTGGGATTCGGAATCGGGAGGCCTTGATATGATTCCCGGACCCTATTTACTGCTGAGCGTGAGTGATACAGGCGAAGGCATGACACCTGAAGTGCTGGGACGTATATTTGATCCCTATTTCACAACCAAGGAGAAAGGCGAAGGGACCGGTTTAGGACTGGCTGTTGTTCATGGGATCGTGAAGATTTATGGGGGTACAATCAGGGCATTCAGTGAACCGGGGAAAGGAACGACCTTCCATGTATATCTGCCCCGAATTAAAGAAGAGAAAGAGATGGCAGGAGATGTGTCCCGCCCCGGCGTGTTTCCCACCGGTCAGGAGCGAGTTCTTTTCGTAGACGATGAACCGGTCTTAGTGGAGATAGCTAAACAGATGTTGGAACGGCTGGGCTATGAGGTTACGACAAGAACGAGCAGCATAGAGGCATTAGAGCTTTTCCGCACAAAACCGGATCAATTTGACCTTGTCATTACCGACATGACCATGCCAAATATGACAGGAGATAAGTTATCCAGAGAACTCATGCAAATCCGTCCTGATATCCCGATTATCATTTGCACTGGGTACAGCGAACGAATCTCGGAAGAAAAGGCAAAGGGGATGGGAATCAGGGTGTTTGTCATGAAACCGCTCGTGATGAGGGATTTGGCAAATACAATTAGAAATGTATTGGACAAAAAATAGATTAATTTAATGTATATTAAATGCAAAGTGGACTTAAAATCCCTCGGAGCTAAGTCTCTGTCCGAGTTCGATTCTCGTCCCGGGCACCAATGATAAAAATAAATCGGGTCGGCCTCCCGCCAGACATACGGCGGGCAAGCTCGGCTGAATCTGTAATGCGACTTTTGAAAAGAGACCCCCATGGCCGTGTAATTAGCGATTGATTTTTTGAATGCTGAAGTGTTACCTGATGTCTTATCACAATATGTTGAGTATGCGAAAAAGATTGTCACCGGCGAAAAGGTGGGCCAGATAGAACATGGGGGTGATTAATATCTGGTTCAGGATGCCGGTACGTGCAAACTTATCGAGCAGTATTATCCCGATCAAAACCATCGGCCCGTACCTGCCTATTTGCTGGTATTTTTGAGCGGCCTTAGGAGGAAGCATGTTTTCCAGAACGTGTGATCCGTCGAGCGGTGGTAAGGGAAGGAGGTTAAACAGGCCGAGGCCGATGTTCATAAGAAGCAGGTATGCCAGCGCCTTTAAGTAGACTTCATAGGGCAAAAGTAGGTGCCGGATCAACATACCTGCAAGGAAAGCTGCGGAGAGATTTGCCAGGGGACCGCAAAGTGACATGAAAATAATGCCTTTCCTGATGTTTTTGAAATACCTGGGATCTACGGGAACAGGTTTGGCCCATCCGAAGTTAAAGAGGAAAAGGCAGATTGCCCCGAAAGGGTCAATATGGGGAAGGGGATTTAGAGAAAGCCGGCCCATATTTTTTGCTGTGGGATCTCCCAGCCACAGGGCGGCCCTGCCATGGGCGTATTCGTGTATGGTAATGGCAAACAACAAAACCGGGATTCTGACAATCCATTCCGCGATATTAAAGGACATGGCGTTACCTGAACAGAAGAAGGTTTCTCGTCTGGGATTACATATCAGCAAATACTTGTCACGGCAAGGACGAAAAAAGAGAGATTCACCATTGACTATTCACCGGTATTTCATAATCTTATCAATAGGAACCGTCAAATAAAAGGGAGGCGTGACCCATGGAAGCTAGGAGGGCTGATTTTGCGGGTTCCTGGTATCCGGGCAGAGAAAAGGATTGCCGGGACATTATTGATGAGTTTTTAGACGAAAGTCTTCCCTGTCCGGGCATTGGCGGAAACGTTGTTGGCGGCATTGTCCCTCATGCCGGTTGGTTTTTTTCCGGCAAGATCGCCTGCAATGTTATCAAATGCCTGAACTCTAAAAACAAACCTGACACCTGTGTTATATTCGGCCGGCATCTGCATCCGGGAAGTGACAATTTCATAATGAAAGAAGGTCGCTGGAAAACACCCCTTGGAGAACTGGAGATAGATTCAGGGCTTGCGGCAAATCTTACAGCCGAATTTTCCTTTACGATTGAAACGGCATCTAGTTATGAACCGGACAACACCATTGAATTGCAACTGCCGTTCCTGAAGTATTTCTTTCCAGGCATAAGGATTGTGCCTGTTGGCGTTCCTCCCAAGTCTTCTTCGCTTGATATTGGAAGGCGAGCTGTTGAGATATCAAAGAGCATGGGCCGGAAGACCATTGTCCTGGGTTCCACTGACCTTACTCACTATGGATTCAATTATGGTTTTAATCCCAAGGGGTCGGGTGAGAACGCCGTCAGGTGGGTAAAAGAGGTGAATGACAAGAAAGTGGTGGATTTGATGCTGGAGATGGACGGGGAAGGTGTTCTTAACGAGTCACTCAGGAGCAAAAACGCATGTTGCTCAGGAGCCGTCGGGGCTGCTATTGCCGCCGCTAAAGAATTAGGTGCCAAAAAAGGAGAAAAGATAGTATATTCTACCAGCTATGACATTCGACCTGACAACAGCTTTGTAGGGTATGTGGGGATCATTTTTACAGGATAATTCTTGACAGACACAATATTTCAAATATACGGATATAGTTAGCGGTAATAATTTAGTTCTCTGAAAAGAATCATTAGCGGAGTTTATCCCCTATTGCGGGGCTCGAAATTATAATTGGAAGCTACTTATTACGAGATCATCAAAATTGGTCTAAAAAATTGTTGCATGAGGAAGGCCAAAAATTATAGAAGGGACTGCCGAGTTTGCTTTTTTCAAAGCTAATTGATAGATTCCGAAGGACTGGGAACAATAGCGCCGGCTTTCCCCAGACCATAGTAGAAACAGAAAAAGACCCGGTGTCTGAATCAAGTGTGACGAACAAAGATCAGAGAAACGAAAGGAAACCCTTGATGCGTAGAGAAAGGATTAAGCTGGATCTTCTGATTCATGATCTGAAGGTACCACTGGCTGTAATTGATGCAGGGATCACAGCTCTACTAAAAAAGCAGCAGAAATATGGGCCTGTTACCGAGAAGCAGGAAAAGGTTTTGGAGAGAACACTGCGGAACACCAAGGTCACTCAGATGCTGGTGAATGATGCCCTTGAGCTCGGAAGATCCAGAGAAGGAATTGTCAACCTGACCAATTTTACACTTTCAAGCCTGGTAGAGCAGGCACTGGTGGAAATCTTCGATCTGATTGATACAAGCGCCTCGGAAGAGATAAAGAACTGCACTCGCCTTGTGTCTTTAATAGGGGTGTTAGGTGAAAAGGGACTTACGCTCATTGTTGATGATAATCTCTGGTGCCAGGAATTTTGCATGGATGCAGGAAAGGTGACCCAGATCCTGAGAAATCTCCTGAGTAATGCCCTGAAATATCGAAAAAACAATGTGGAATTGGAGGTTGACAAAAAGGGTGAATCGATTGTTTTTTCTGTAAAGGATGATGGCGAAGGTATACCCGCAACACACCACAAAAAGATTTTTGAGAGCTATTTTCAGATGAGTGTCACAGACAGCTGTCCCATAAGGGGACATGGACTTGGCCTTGCCGGTGTGATGGTGCTGGTAGAGGATATGGGCGGTAAATTGTATCTTGAGAGTGATGAGGGAATGGGGGCAAAATTTTTTGTGGAGGTGCCGTTAAAAAATTAATTCCGTGAATGGTTAAAGACCTCTGCAAGGTCGAAAATGGAAAGCGAGTGCCACTTGGCTGTTTTCTGAATTCAGTACTGCGGGGAGCTTCAGTTATCAGTAGAAGAGTTACATTATATCTTCTATTTCTTCTTTTGTTACTCGATATGTATCATCGAAATCTTTCCAGAATTCCTTATGCTCTTTTCTCCAGTCGGCCCCGAATTTCTTGTCAAAAAATGGTTTGAGTCTGGTAAACCAGATCCCCGGCTTTTCCATTCCTTTCTCCCGGGACTCCAGTATTTCTGCCAGGAAGGTCGTGATTTCAGATATTTTATCTTTAGGAACATAAGAGTGTGCGCCACCCTTTATGGATTTGACCAGGTTGTCGGGACTTAGGGCATGGGCCGTGAGCATTAAGGCGGGAACACCTTTTTGATTTGCTAATTTCAGGAGATCGTAGCCCTTAACTCCCATAATATCAAATATAGCAACATCATATACGTTTTTTAGAAGGAATTTCTTGGCTGTTTCAAAGTTGGGAGCTGTGTCGGTAGAACACATATCAAGCATTTCTGACAGTGTATCAAGAATATCAGGCTCATCATCGACAATGAGAACTCTTTTCCCTTTCAGAATATCATCCATATTTATCCCTCCGCTATGGTGTTTTGATTGAGATTCACGGCTCCCCACAAGAATCTGAGGGTTGAGAAAGAACAAGTAAGAATGAAACGATGAAAACGAATCGATATTAACCTTATAGATACATACAGTCAACAGTTTTTAGAACTATGTTTTTGTATCGGCATCTAAAGAGTACTTTCCCAAAATGAATTGACAAGCCAAATGACATTTCTTAACCTTGTTGTCACCTGACAGATAATAAAGGGGCGGGAGGATCTGCTTATGGATTTTGTTGAAAGGGCAACGATCAGATTGGAACACTGGATCACGCACAATGATCATCACCAGGAAGAATACGAGATGTTTGTCGAACAACTGGAAGAGGCGGGGAAAAAAGAGAGCGCAGCGCAGGTGCGGCAGATGATATCGCTTACGTCTGAAAGCACAGATTGCCTGCGAAAAGCCCTGAAGGCCCTTTGATCATACGCGAGTTCTTTTTAAAAGCGGCATTACATATTTTGTTTTTTTAGATTAAGTTTGGCGGGACCCGTAATACATATTAGGAGGTGAATCTATGTGTGAAGCCCATGCTTTTATCCTAAAAGACGGCAAGGAGGAAAAGGTCCTTGAAAACGTTGACCTGGTTGAGTTTGAAGACGGCCAGGTAACGCTCACAAGTATTTTTGGTGAGCAGAAAAGCCTGAATGCCAGGCTTAAGCTCTATGA
>CAZENC010000081.1:0-11111 GCA_964513115.1 uncultured Desulfobacteraceae bacterium
CCATATCCAAGACCAGATTTGTGCCGTAACCCCTTAAACCTGCGGCTAAGATAGATTCATCAAGAAGCTCGAACTGCTTCTTGGCCACTTCTGTAAAGGCCTTTTGATCCGCTATCTGGATTTTCTTTGACCCTCTTACGGCAATCGCCTTTAATTTTTTGGAGCCCATGACAGCTCCCACACCGCATCGACCGGCCGCCCTGTGAAGATCATTCATAATTGCAGCGTACTTGACCAGATTCTCTCCCGCGATTCCGATGCTCGCTACATTGAATTTCTGATCCAGTCTTTCCTTGATCAGGTCGCTGGTCTCTACGACGTTCTTACCCCAGAGATCAGAGGCATCCTCAAGCCTTACCTTACCGTCATCAATCACGAGATAGACCGGCTTTTCGGACACACCTTCTAAAATGATGCCGTCAAAACCTGAACGCTTGAGGTCAACGCCCCATCGACCCCCTGAATTGGACTGCGCCCAGATATTTGTCAAGGGAGATTTCGTGACAATACTGTAGCGACCGGCACTGGGAGAAGAGGTTCCGGTTAAAAGGCCGGCCATAATGATCAGCTTATTTTCAGGACCTAAGGGATCCACACCCGGTTTCACTTCATCGAACAGGTACTTGCTGGCCAGTCCCCTCCCTCCGAGAAATTTCCTGGCCATATCTTCGGGTATTGCCTCTTCGCTAATCTTGCCTTCGGTCAAATCCACCCTCAGGATCTTTCCAATCAATCCAAACATGTTCTTACCTCCCTAAATCGCATAGCGCGTGGTCATGTCTTTGTTCCGCACTTTTTAACCTTTATCTTTCCTGTGCATATCCGGCTTTTGCGCTCAAATTCCGAATTGGGCCTTCATGTCCTTGTACATGCTCTTGAATGACTGGAATTTCTCTTCTTCCAATTCGTCGGGGAATTTGTCACTGACTTCACCCGCAAGGTCCACGAGCCTTATAGCCGCCTGGGTAGCGGCTGCAAGCTTTGCCGCTTTCTTTACGTTGAAGGGCACCAGTTTCAATTTCATAGTAGCGATTTCTTTAACCACGTTAAGCTCTTTTCTCAATATCTTTTTCCATCTTTCATACTCAGCTTCAAGAACATAATCCCCTGCTCTTCCGACCTCAACAGGGACAAGCCTTACGGAACGACATTCACCATGCCATAGATCCATGAAAACAAAGACTTCGTCTTCGAATCCGGCCTCAGGATTTGCCTTAAAGACAAGAACCACTGATCCTTCCCAGGTCCTCGCGGCTGTTTTGTATCTCTCATCTGCCTGTATTTTTTTTTCAAATTCTGAAGCCCATTCCGGAGTCCCAACAATGTATGGCTCTGATTCTGACTTCCTTCTCTCCTCAACTAGTTCGGCATACTTATTTTCCCATTCTTCTGTCCCGGCTTGGTACATGACGTAACCTCCTGATTTAAGGTTTCATTCCATAGATACACCATCCTGCGACCAGACTCATGCCTTTCCAAAAGCCTCCGAAGAATTGTCTGCGCCGTGATTGTCTGCACCCTTGTCAGGCATCTGGGACATGATATACTCGGCCAGTGCGGTAATAGTAAGGCTGGGGTTCACGCCAAGATTAACAGGAACATTGGAGCCGTCCACCACGAACAGATTGGGGTAACCGTGGATTTCACCTCTAAAATCAACCACCCCTTTCTCACGCGTCTCACCCATAACGCAACCCCCCAATATATGTGCCGTTGTAGGGACATCAAAAAGGACCTCCGGCCATGAGCTCAGGGGCTGCCCGTCAATTTTTTCGCCCATGCGTCTGGCAATTTCATTGGCAATGGGAATGTAGGAAGGGACTTTCCTGGTGCCGGGCACCAGTTCGGAATTCATACTCGGTTTTCCTAAACGCCACCAGCGCCGCCTGTAATTAAAGCTCATGTTGTTTTCTTCCTTTTGCATAACAAGGAGGATGGATGTCCGGGCGCCCCACCCGAAAGGCCATAAGGATTTCAGAAATGCCAACGGGTGTACAAAGGCGTTACCGAGAAATCTTACAACACGAGGAATTCGACCGCCGCCGTCTGTGAGTAAGGTTGCGAGGCTCGCCATAGCGTCCGACCCTTTATTGAACCGCACAACTTCAATGTGGGTGTTTTCGTCTGGATAAATACCCGATGTAATGCTTATTTGATCGGAATAATCAGCGTGTCTGTCATTGGCCTTTACCCCAAGGATTGCTTCGGAGTTGGTTCGGATGAAGTCTCCCAATTTATCGGAAAGACCGGGCAAAAGACCTCTGCGTTTGCACTCAAAAAGCAGTTTTACAGATCCCATTACCCCACCACTGAACACAACACCGCGCGCCTTAAAGGCCATTTTTGAATGACGAAGGCCTGTAGATTTTTTGGCATAGACTTCATAGCCGTTTTCCAGTGGGCGAACGCCGCTCACCTCTGTCTCAGGCAAAATCTCGACACCATATTTGTGTTCCGCCAAGTACAGATAGTTCTTATCAAGTGTGTTTTTACCGCCAACAGGACATCCGATCATGCATGCGCCGCAGAAGGTACAACCTGTTCTTTCCGGACCTTCTCCTTCGAAATAGGGGTCTGGTACGGTCTTATCCGGTTCACCGAAAAAGATCCCCACATCGTTGATGTGGAAGGTGTCTTCCCCGCGGATCTCTTTACCGATTTCAGCCAGGATTTGGTCCGCCTTTCCCACCTGGGGACTGGGGTTTGCGCCCAACATACGCTGGGCCACGGCGTAGAAAGGCGCTAATCTGGCCTTCCAGTCTCCCGGACCCCACTCTATCTTTTCAAAAACCTCATCGGGCGGTATGAGCAGCTGGTTGCAGTAATTGAGACTGCCGCCACCCACCCCGGTTCCATGGAGGATAAATACATGCCTCAAGAGCGAAAGGACCAAGATGCCATAAAGCCCAAAATGGGGGATCCAGAGGTTTTTGCGAAGATTCCAGTTGGTTTGGGGGAAGTCTTCGGTCCTATAACGTTTGCCCTTTTCCAGGATTAGAACCTTGTATCCCTTTTCAGCCAAACGCAATGCGGATACAGACCCACCAAAACCTGAGCCGATAATAATGTAGTCGTACATCTTACTTTCTGCCATGGATTCGCCTCCCTGGTAGCCCATTTTTATAATAGCTTTAGGTTGGTGACCGCCCGTCTGGAAAATGATTAATGCCAAAAGAGTCTTTAGAATATAAACCAGAATAGAGAAAAACGTGACGAGTTTCAAAGAAAAAGTAAGCAAAAATTCACTTAATATCAATTCATACCCTTTAATCCCATATGGAGCCCCACGGATAAACCCGTGGTCCCATGATAGTACCCGTCTTCGCCTACGGCTACGACGCGGTTATCCGCCTCAGCTCCGGGGCGACATCGCGCCGTAGCATATCGATTATTTGCGCATTCATGCACGGGCAAGCCCGTGGTCTTCTGCGAAGGCGGATAAATAACCAATTATAGTCCCTTCTTTTTCACTTTACACTAAAGCCTGTTTTCAATATGCTCAAATATTATCAGTAATATCTCAGACAGGCGGGACAGGGCAGGAGTCAACAATACAGAAGCATATGTTTCTTCAAATCTCTCACAACCCACCAATTTCTATCCTCAAAAAACTCAGACCAGTATGTTTTACGGCGGTGTTCTTTTTATCTCTAGTTTTGTCGGGCTGTGCCGTACTAACTGCTGTTCCTGTCACGATAAAGGAGGTTAAGGACTATGTCGTGGGTAGGGATCAGAGCTTCTCCTGTCCTCTTGATCAGGTGTTGCAATCCGCAGTCCATAATCTCCGCAAGATGGGTTTTACGATCTCAAGGATTGAATCTTTTAACCAAAAAGGGTTGATTCAGGCTGACTGGCAAATGAACTCGGTTAAGCTATCCATGGAAACCATTACACCAAAACTGACCAAGGTCATAGTTAAGGTTAAAAGCGATAATACTTCACGGGAATATTCATCTGAAGATGAACTGTTTACCAATATCAGGGAAACTCTGAAGGAGGAAAAAGAAATAGACTGGAAAGGGCTTATCAAAGGAATGGTTACAGTCCATCTAAAGCCGGATAAAAATTCACCGGTCATTGCCTATCTGGCACCGGGCGCTCTGACTGATGTTATTGACCAGGAAGGGAAATGGGTCAAAATAGGTCTCATGGATAACTGTACAGGATTTATTGCCAATAAACATTTAGAATAGGCGTCTATTAGGATTTCGGTCCTAATTTCTTCATTTTGGCCAAGGCTCATTTCAGCTTGCCCCCGGGGATTTCAATTTTTTTCCAAATCTTTTCACTTGACCTTTATGAAATGTAAGCATAAATTTTGCAACGGTGGTAAACCGCCTAACTTCGGTGGTCGGCTTTGTCTGAAGAATTGTTTCTTTTGCCAGAGTAGCGACCGTAGGCTCAGGACCATGATTGAATTTATTTGAAAGGAGGTTAGCACTTTGGCAGAGGGCACAGTAAAGTGGTTTAGTGAAAAGAAGGGCTTCGGATTTATTGAACAAGAAGATGGTAATGACCTGTTTGTTCATCACTCCGACATTGAAATGGATGGATTCAGGACCCTTTCTGAGGGTGATCGGGTAAGCTTCAACATAGAAGAAAGCGATCGCGGTCCCAAGGCAAAAAATGTCGTAAGGCTCTGATTCTGTGAAATTTAATTGTAAGGGGCGTCTTGGAATATAAAGACAAGATGCCCTTTTTTTGACTTTAAAAACACCCCCTTATAAGGCCTGGACAATTATATCAGATTCTGTGTGCTTGACACAAAAAGATCTTTTCCCTATTATCCGTGCCTCAACAGCTTTGCAACCTGTTTAATGAATTTACCGGCGGTTATAAAGAATATGGCTGAACTCAAATACACTCCACAAAAAAACGTATTCAATTTCCCGGGCAATCTGGGAGGACTATTGGACATTTCGGCGGAGCTTTATCCCAATAGAAACGGAATTGGTGTCCCGGGCAAGGTGCTAACCTTTAAAGAGTATCATGATCGGGTTTGCCGCATGGTTCACGGCCTAAAAAAAATTGGGGTTGAACGCAATGATCGTGTTTTGCTCATATCCACCAACTCCATGAACTATGCCCTCATCTCTTTGGCCGTTTTCCGAATCGGGGCCGTTTTGGTGCTGTTAAATCCCAGAATAAAACACTACGAACTGGCACATATCATTTCCGAAACGCGACCAAAATACATCATTTGCAGGCCCGATAATCTTTCAACCGCCCAGAAGTCATATGAATTAGTAGTCGATGTGCCATCCCCTCTTTTCGTTACTGTTGACAAAAAGGCCCCCTCTACCATGTTTATTGAGGATCTCGATTTCTCTGAAGCTGCAACCCGTTGCGAAGACATGGGTGCCGATGATACTGCTATGATCATATATACGGCTGCCATGGAGGGCTATGCCCTTGGGGCCGAATTGACACATGCCTCCTTGTTTTACAATGCCGTCTTCTTTGCTGAAGAGGCCTTTAGAAACAATGACCCGGGCTCTGAAGTCCTCTCATGCATACTTCCCCTTTTTCACTGTTACGGATTTACAGATGGTTTTCTGGTCCCTCTGGCAGGATGCACAACCTGTTTTATACTGGATACTTCATTGCGGGGAAGACAGATTGTCAACTTTTTGGAAACATATAATGTCACTCAGATTATTTCCATACCGGCAATATACTATTCCCTGGTCAATCACTTGCCTGGAAAACCTGAACTTTGTTCCCGGTTGAATAATCTTACGAGCGGAGGCATAGGAATCTCCGTTGATCTCTTGGAAAAATATCGCGAAACATTGGATTTGGACATCAGTGAGGGTTACGGTTTAACCGAGTGCTCCCCCGTCATAACATGGAACGGACTTAGCCGTCCCCCCAAATTCGGAACAGTCGGCTATCCTTTAGGCTGCTGTGAGGTGAAAATTGTTGATGACGAGGGACAAGAAGTTCCTAAAGGCAAGGAAGGGGAGGTTCTGGCAAGGGGCTTAAATGTCTTTTCCAGCTATCTTAATCAACCCGAACATACCAAAAAGGCATTTATGGATGATTGGTTCAGGACCGGAGATCTCGGTTATCTCGATAATGAAGATTATCTCACCCTGACAGGGTTGAAGAAAGACATGATCAACATATTCGGTCTGAAGGTGTACCCCAAAGAGGTGGAAAGGATACTTTCATATCACCCCCATATCGAGTCGGTGCGAGTCTGGGGAGAATGGCATCCGAGGCACCGGGATATAGTTGCCTGCGAGGGTTTTCTAAAATCCGGAAGCACGATGACTGAAAAAGATCTCCTCAAATGGTGCAGACATAATATTTCTCCCTACAAGATTCCCCGCAAGATCCTGATTCATCCGTGATGAGAAAGTAAAAATCCGACTCCAAGGGGGGCCGGATTTGGTCTAAGCCCAAAGGGCATGATTTACTGAATTACTATAGGTAAAATTAGAAATCCGAATCTCGAAATTCGAAATTCACCAGCCTTGGGCTGGCAAGAATCCAAATATCAAATATCTCAATGTCCAAAACAAAACCTTATTCCATATGGCAGAAAAACCTATCGTTTTGGTCATTTTAATTTTGGTCATTAAGTATTGTTTCGGATTTCGGATTTCGTGCTTTGGATTTAGAGCGTTTTCATTTAATAAGGCAGACCCAATGAACTCTGAACTGGCCCTGAGGACCAGGTTTTCAACAGCGAAACAAACGGGTTTCAGTCTTTCGGCTGGACAACTTCTTTCAGGCTTCCGATAATTTCCTCAATACTTGATATTCCCTTATCTTCGCAGAATTTTCTCAGACCCTCTACAATATCCAGGGTTGCCCTTGGATTGACAAAGTTGGCCGTCCCCACCTGGACGGCCCTGGCGCCGGCAATGAGAAACTCAAGGGCATCCCTGTAGTCAGTGATCCCCCCGATACCTATGACCGGAATACGAACCACTTTTACCACCTCACGAACCATATAGAGAGCCACAGGCCGTATAGCCGGTCCTGATAAACCTCCGGAGACGCTTGCCAGTCTTGGCTCGCGTGTATCTATATCTACGGCCATGCCCGTCAACGTGTTTATCAGGGACAACGCGTGTGCGCCTGCCTTCTCAGCGGCCCGGGCCGGAACCGTGATATCCGTCACGTTTGGCGACAATTTTACGATGACCGGTTTGTCACTGTTCTTCAAGACCTCCTCTGTTACCTTAGCTGCCAAATCCGGATCCGTGCCAAAGGCCATGCCACCCCTTTCAACATTTGGACAGGAGATGTTAACTTCAATCGCGGACAAACCCTCCACGCCTTTAAGTCCTGCTGCAACTGCTCCATACTCATCTATGGTATGCCCATAAATATTTACTATTACAGCCGTATTAAGCTTCTGGAGCCATGGCAGTTTTTCTCTCAGAAATGTCTCCAGACCCACATTGGCGAGGCCTATAGCGTTTAACATACCGCAGGGAGTCTCCACGATCCTTGGCGGCGGATTACCCGGCATTTGTTTGATGGAAAGCCCTTTCACCACTATGCCACCCAGGAGGTTCACGTCTATCAAATCGGAAAATTCACTGCCGTAGCCGAAGGTACCCGAGGCAGCGAGCACAGGATTTTTCAGATTCAGGGGACCGATGTTTGTTTGTAAGCTCTTGTCAGACATATTCTATAAATACTTCCAATCCAGTGCCCGGACATCAAAAACCGGCCCATCCTGGCACACATGATAATAGGTTTGATTTGCCTGTGAACCGGCCTTGACCGCACAGCCCTGACAGGCCCCCAGGCCGCATGCCATGTTTGTCTCCAAGGATACCTGACAGGAAACGCCCGGACTAACCGTCAGTTCCGCCACCCGTTTCAGCATGGGCAGGGGACCGCACGCGAAGATCATCAATAAACCTTTATCGTGGTGAAGCATATGGTATTCAAGGAGCTCGGTGACTGGCCCCTTATGTCCAAGCGTGCCGTCATCCGTGGTAACCGAAATATCAGTTCCTGTAAGGCCAACCTCCTTAATAGGCACCATCGCGCTAACTGACGGGTACCCCACCACGAATGCCATATCATTGTTCTCAATAAGCTTAGCCAGAAAGATAAGAGGGGCAATCCCAATGCCGCCCGCCGCCAAAACGCATTTTTGTCCGTTCTTCGGGAGATCAAATCCCCTGCCCAGAGGACCCAGCACAGACAGGTGTTCACCCTTTTTTGTCCCGGCCAGGATAGAGGTTCCCTGCCCAACAACCCGGTAAAGGATAAAAAAAACATCCTTTTCCCTGGTATTACATATGGAAAAAGGCCTTCTTAGGAGAGGGTAGGAAGAAGATGCCACCCGGATCATTACAAACTGACCGGGTATCGCCTGTGATACAATATCACGAGACCTGAGCCCCATTACAAAGGTCTCGGGTGACACTTCCTTGTTGAATACTATCTCCGATTTTTGGTCAATCATGGGAACCATTGAAAAAATTGCGCTAATTCGTAAAAATCCCTAAGACATATCCCCTACGTTTTACACAATACCGCACAATACCGCAACAGTGTAATTTCACGGCAACAAAATAAAAACCAGTGATCCTGAAAATGCACTTGACAGGATAGGATTGCTGTATTATTTTTTTACCTACCGGTAGGTAACATATTTATCAAGCATGAGACCCGTGTTAAGATTTCTCGCTTTGCCCCGCCTGCCGGACGGCGGGCAGGTCGAATGGCAAGACAATGAAATGATATTTGTTTCACGGCAATAAGCTATTGCAAAATAGGATGCCAAACCAGTGAATAATAATATTTTAAACACCATTGATAAACAAAATGCAAAAGACAGACTCCTTGAGGCAGGCATAACCCTTTTTGCGGAAAAAGGTTACGCAAGCACATCGGTCAGGGAAATCACGGCCCGGGCAGGTGTGACCAAACCGGTCCTCTATTACTATTTCAAGAACAAGGAAGACCTTTTCAGGGCCATCATGAATACGGCAGCAGATATGCAGCAGGCCTTGCTGAAGGAAATTTTGGAAACACCGGGCACTGCCCTGGGCCGGTTCATTCATTTTTATCGTCGCTTCTATGAGGAAGTACTGAAGAACAAGGACTTTTTCAAGATGATCAACAACCTGATCTTTGGACCGCCGCAGGGAGCACCGGATTATGATATTGAGCAATATCACCGTCACATGGTAAATGCCATAAAATCCATATATATGGACGGCCTTGTATTAAAAGAAGTACACGAGGCTGACCCGGAAGCGGTTGCCATGCTTGTCGTGGGTATTATGGACTTCTGCTTTCATTTCGATTATGTACATCCGGAACTCATGGATTTTGAAAGACCCGAGCGATTGTTGACCCTTGCTTTTCAGGGCCTTGCTCGAAGGGAAGACGAATAAATGAGACACTTAGCACACAGTCTGTTCACACTTGCAGCCGCATTTCTGGTTATGATTTCCTTGTTTGGATGTGGCCGGTCGAAGAGCAGTGCACAGCCTGAGAAAATGAAAAACCAGACCAGGGAAGTCAAGGTTTCCATTGTGGAAATCAAACCCGTCCCTATCCGGGACATTCTGGTCCTTCCCGGTGACACCGAAGCCTGGCAAGACGTCCTTGTGGCTGCGGACAAGGCAGGCCGGGTGGACTTTATAGGACCTTCTGAAGGCGACACCGTAGAAAAGGGAGCTCTTTTGGCCAAGATTGATGCTTCGGCACTTAAGGCGGCATTGGACCGGGCAGAGGCCGCATTTAAATTGGCTGATGACCTGTATCGACGCCGCCAGAACCTGTTCGAGAGAAAGATCATCAATACGGAAGAACTCGACCATGCCCGGACCGAGCGAACCCTTGCCAAAGGCAACCTTAGGCAGGCTCAGGTTGAATATGATCGCGGCTTTGTCCTGGCCCCCATACACGGTGTTGTCAATCACCTTTTTGTTGATGAGGGTGAATTCATAGACCGGGGAAAACCCTTGGTTGACCTGGTCAATGTGGATAAGATTAAAATCAATGTCAATGTGCCTGAACTGGACGTGAAATATATCAAGGTGCTGCAAAAAACCACCGTCAGAATTGATGCTTTCCCTGACCGCCTGTTGACCGGAATCATAAATTTTGTTGCCTACAAGGCCGATCCGGCCACCAAAACCTTCCTTGTAAAGATCCTTGTCGACAACCCCGGGCATGCCATCAGACCGGGGATGATTGCCAGAGTTGCCTTTCTCCGCCGGGTCATCCCGGACGCCCTGGTGACACCGTTGTTCGCATTGGTGGATAAAGGCGGAGAGCGTATGGTCTTCGTGGAAAAGGACCGGGTGGCCCATGCCCGCACTGTTTCCATAGGCATAATAGAAGGTGCCCGGGTCCAGATTACAAATGGGCTAGAAGCGGGCGACCGGTTGATAGTAAAGGGCCAGACCGAAGTTGAGGAAGGGATAAGGGTTCTGGTCCAATGATCATCAATCAACTGGCCATCAAACGCCAGGCAACGGTCCTGGCCCTCCTTGTCCTGATCGTTATTGCCGGCCTGTATTGCTATATCACACTGCCGCGAGAGTCATTTCCCGATATCACAATCCCTTATGTTTTTGTGACCACTACATACGAAGGCGTGGCCCCTCAAGACATGGAAAAACTTATCACCATCCCTATTGAGCGCAAGCTCAAGGGGCTTTCCGATGTGGAAGAGATCCGTTCCACTTCGGCAGAGGGTATTTCCACTGTAGCAGTCAAATTTTTGCCCACAGTGGACATTGATGACGCGGTACAGAAGGTCAGGGACAAGGTAGATCAGGCAAAAGGCGATTTGCCATCAGACGTTCCAGACGATCCGGTCATCCAGGAAGTAAACTTTTCGGATCTACCCGTTATCCGGGTTGTTCTATCCGGGCCTTTCAGCCTGCGCCGCCTCCAGAAATTTGCCGAGGAACTCGAAGACCGCATTGAATCCATCCAGGGTGTCCTGGACGCGCGTCTGACCGGAGGACTGGAGAGGGAAATTCATGTGGAGTTTGACCTCGATCGTGTCGGGGCCTACAACGTCCCGTTTTCAAGTCTTATCAACGCGGTTACCCAGAGCAATGTCAACATGCCCGGCGGGAGCATGGATATCGGCGAGGCCAAATACCTGGTAAGGG